>CAZWKO010000013.1:0-19515 GCA_964634925.1 uncultured Vicinamibacteraceae bacterium | reverse complement strand
AGCGAACATGGTGAGTGTCGGGCAGGTGTTTGAGACCGGAGAACTTATTTCATTGACGGATCACCCGTCGGTCTCAGAGGGCAGACAAGGGGCTCACTCCCGTCTGATAGTGCCATTAATTGGACCACCGAGCCGGGTTTGTCCTGCATGGGCCTTAGTCTGCGTTACGCATGTTATGTGGACGTGCTTGGTAGTGAGCAGCAAGCATGTCCCGTCCGAAGTCTCCGTCAAAGTCACGCCAGACGCTGTGGATGTGATTCGCCTCGTTCTGAACATTGTCGTATTCAATGAGGAATGTTGGTCCTTGAACACGATAGTAATGAGGTTCACCTTCATACACGCCACCCATCCAGCCGAATTTAATATTGTTGAGTCCGGCAGCACGTACTTTGCCAAGACGCTCTTCGGCGATCTGTACTGGTTGTACCGACGCATATTCCACGATCAAGGTCCAGAGCATTTCTTGTTGCGAGCTATTTAGCTCTGAGTACGCGACACCTACATCCTCCTGCATTGCAGCCTGTCGTTCTGCCGAGGTCAGGATATCCCGCGGCGCTTCGTCGGAGAGCATGGCGGCTTCTAGGTTGTCACCAGAAAGTGTTCCGAGCAGGCTTCGCGCAAGATGTTCTTCGCGGCCGAGCACGCGCTCACCCGCACTATGGCCTTCGCGGACATATCCAGGGTTTGCACCAAAAAATTGAGGTGTGGTCGAACTCAGTTCGCCATTGATAACCGTCCAGCTGTGAGAAATATGGTGGCCTTCGTAGCGCCATGCCCAGGTTCCCGTTGTCGACGGCTCACCGAAAATCATAAAAAAGTAGAGTTCAGTGTCTCTGATATCGCGACCTTCTCGCTCGTAGAGAATCTGTTCGAGTTGTCGGATTCGCTCAGATTTGTCATAGCCCTCAGCACTAAGACTCGCTTGGACGAGCGCGAGTGCAGCTTCACGCTGTCCAGACGTCATTGTTTTCAGAGGAACACCTTTCCGTTCGCGGGGAATGAAGTGCCAGTCAACTCTGTCTTCGCCGTTAAAAGAGAACATCGCGGCGTCACGCTGGGCAGGTGTTAATGTTTCCAAGAAAGACTGTGCTGCCTCAGTCATGGTAGCCGCTTGCTCGGCGTTGGTCCGGACAATAGACATTCCGACCGTGACAAGGGCCAAGATGACAAAAACGATCGGGACGAGCCGCCTAGATGCCGTCATGGTTTCTCCTCTAGCGTTAAACAGTGATGTGGCGAGCCTACAACTGCCTGCTACAGGGGTCAAGATTTATAGAAATACGCTGGCGATTTAGGCTCTGGCGGTGAACTAGAGAAGAGAAACTTCCGTGCAGATCTAAAGAATACCGAGCGTGTGTGGATTACAGTTAAAACGAAGTGATGGGAGACAAATGAAACGGCACCCCGCTCTGGTTCCCCTCTCAAGAGAACACCATAATGGGTTAGTGGTTGCCCAGCGGCTTATTCTTGGACGGTCAACGAATCCTCGAAGTTCGTGGCCTTTGGCCACTCAGGGGCAAGTTGAGCGATTACTTCATTTTTTTAGGGAAGAGTTCCAGCCCCATTTCGATTTTGAAGAAATCGAACTATTTCCACGATTATTAAAGTGGTCAACACTGGGCGCCGTGCCATGGCAACCGCTTCTTCAAACCCTCCGTGACGACCATAGGGTGATGCGTGTGATGATTGACGAACTTTCGACTGGTCGTGACGAAGGGTTGTCTGACCGGCTGCGATTATTTGGAGAGCAACTTCGGGCACACATACATGTTGAAGAACGGGAATTATTTGAGCGGATGCAGAAGGAATGTTCGGACGCGCAACTAGCCGAGGTCATGCAGCTAGTGTCGACCTACGCTGAGACTACCGGGCCTTCTTGTTCTTTTTAGAATAATTAAGCCAAATGTGGCTGCGAATTCTCTGACTCGCAAAGGTAAACTTCGAGATATGCCAAATTCAAACATTGCTACGAAGTTTACGTGGGACGCGATGCCGAAAGAACGAGTGACGAATCGCATCGACCGCCGAATCGTAAGTGGTGAACAGGCCATGGTGGCTCATGTGTATTTGGAAGAGGGTGCCGTCGTGCCAGAACATTCTCACCATAACGAGCAGCTTACCTACATCTTGAAAGGCAAACTTCGGTTTTGGGTGGGCGAGGACTTTTCACACGTTGTTGATGTGGCTGCTGGAGAAGTGTTGCATCTACCAGCGAACATACCGCATAAGGCGGAGGCACTTGAGGAGACGTTGGACCTTGATATTTTTTGTCCGCCTCGCCAGGACTGGCTTGACCATACGGACGATTATTTTCGAGACCAGTAATTATCGTCGTTGATGCGGTAACGTCGGCTGAAGGGTGTGTGCGACCGACTTGTTGCATGGCGCGGTTACTTTCCGGCTTCAGACGCTAATGCAGAGAGCGTGTTTTCAGAGAGACGATAGACGGTCCACTCAGTCATAGGTGATGCGCTCACCTTTTGGTAGAGTCCGATCGCTAATTTATTCCAGTTAAGAACGGACCATTCAAAACGGCCGCATCCTCGAGTTGCCGCGAGTTGGGCCAAATAGGCGAGTAATTGTCGTCCGATGCCATGCCGTCGATACATTGGACGAACAAACAGGTCTTCGAGATACAGGCCTGGTTTTCCAACGAACGTCGAGAAAGTGTGGAAGTACAGCGCGAATCCAACAGCTTCGTTATCGTGCCACGCGAGAACGGCCTCCGCTTGTGGCGGCGAGGAGAATAAAGCGCGTCTGAGATCTGTTTCTGTCGCAATGACCTGATCGGACAGGTGCTCATAGGCGGCCAATTCCCGTATTAATGTCAGTAACACGGTTGCATCGGTTCGGCCGGCCGGTTTAATACGAACGGATGTTTTGGGAGAAGACATGCCGTCAGTCTAACGTGTCTCCGGGTGGCAGGGATGAGAAGACCAATGGGGTACGGTCCTCGTTTGGTCATCATCCCCGACAGATATTTCCGATCGTGCGGAAATTAATTTTCGACGATTTCAAGAAGTTCGACTTCAAACACCAGCGCCGAGTTTCCAGGAATTCCTGGCGGTCCTTGTGGTCCGTACGCAAGGTCGGGAGGGCAGACAAGCCGGCTTTTCCCACCAACGCCGATGTGTTGGAGGCCTTCTGTCCAACAAGGGATTACTCCTGTTAATGGAAACGTGGCGGGTTCACCTCTGTCTACTGAACTGTCAAAGACTGTTCCGTCGCGAAGGGTTCCATGGTAGTGGACTTGTACGGTGTCTTCGGCTGACGGAGACGGTCCGCTGCCAGCGGTCATTTCTTGGATGATGATTCCTGACTCCGTACGTTCAGCGCCCTCGATACTCGCTTGTTCCTCGATGAAGGCATTCGCGAGTGCCAGTTCGCCTTCGGCTGCACTGGCCATTCGTTGTTGCATGAACCCCTGAATTTGCGGTCCGTACTCGGCGAGCGGGACGAGGGAGTCTTGGCCGAGGACTGCATCGGATAGGCCGCGTTGCACGAAACCAAGTTCTTCCTCTGATAAATCTGCACCGAGAACATTCTGGGCAAGGGCTTGTCCGAGCGCATTAAGTATCCGTTGGTCTTCCGTTTCTGGTGTCGTACCGGATACGCCATTACTGTTCGTGTTGGACGCAGGGTCTGAGGCGCAGGATAACAACAGAACAGACAGGGGCAAGACAAGTAGGTAACGAGCACTGGCAAGCACGGCGAGGCCTTTCGACAAGAAGAGCATGGTTTATACGAGAGGTAGATTTGATACTTGAAACCAGTGTATGTCATTCGGCGAGCCGCGGGGCGCCAAATTGTGCTTTCTGATCGGTTGGGCAATCCTTATCTTTACAACTCGGAATCATCTGAATGGTGTGACGAGCGTGTATCTTTAGCATTATGAAACGACAACAGATATCTAAGTTCATTGCCGTGATAATACCGCTGTTGGTTGTTGTCAGCGGGTGTCAACCAGCATCAGAGCCAGAACAGCAGGCAGATCCTGAGGAGATGCCGATGAATGAGCGTCTCGTACCGCAATTTGAAGTTGTCCCATCGTGGCCGATGTTACCGAACGATTGGGTGCTTGGTTCGGTTGCGTCGGTTGATGTCGATTCTCGTGACCACGTCTGGATCTATCACCGGCCTCGCTCCGTTGATGAAGAGCAACGTGGAAACGCTGCACCCGCTGTACTGGAATTTGATTCAGATGGTAATTTCGTTCAAGGGTGGGGTGGTCCAAGTGACGGATATGAGTGGCCGGCGAATGAACATGGGATAGAAGTTGACGACCAAGATTACGTCTGGCTTGGTGGTAATGGTGGCGGTGAATCTTCGGACGACATGCTGCTGAAGTTCAGTAGGGACGGCAAACTGATCATGCAAATTGGTGGTCGGAATACAAGTGGGGGGAACACGGATACAGAGAACTTAAATCGGCCGGCCGAGGCAGCTGTGTACCGAGACACGAATGAGGTGTTCGTGGCGGATGGCTATGGCAACCGCCGGATCATTGTGTTTGATGCGGAGACTGGCGCATACAAAAGGATGTGGGGCGCCTTCCAAAACGAACCGATCGATGCCTCTGCTGACCAACCTCCACCGGATGCCGAGTTAGGCCCATTGCAGTTTGGCACTGTTCATGGAATTGAAGTCTCGACTGATGGACTTGTGTATGTATCGGATAGAGACCTCAATCGCATCCAGGTCTTTTCGATTGATGGGACGTACCAGACGCAGGCATTCGTAAACCGTGATGCCAATGCGAACTCAGTGGCTGGCCTCACGTTTTCACCGGACTCGATGCAGCAATTTATTTTTGTGGCGGATTTAGGCAACAACCATATCCATATACTCGATCGTCAGACACTCGAAGTGCTTGACTCGTTTGGAGAGCAAGGGATGGAGCCCGGTCAATTCGGTGGCGTGCACCATCTCGCGATCGATAGTCAGGGAAATTTGTATACGGCCGAGGCACAGGAAGGTCGCCGGGCTCAAAAATTACTTTTGACAGGAATGGTGCCAGTTCAATGATCCATACTTATTTAATGCGTGTGATAGCAACAAGCAGTGTCGTCGTTTCTCTCATTATTTTTCAATTTGGTGCTGTGGTTCGTGGACAATCCGAGCGACTTGAGGATCCAATTCGCGAGACCATCCAAAAGGGTGAACTTGTTGTTGGTGTCGATGAGTTTGTAAGAGTTCCGCGGACCGTGGACTCAAGTGATGGCGGCCAGACCAATCCAGCGTATGCCCGCATTCAGTACCTTGTTCCGGTCGGTGATGGCACGGGTCGACTTGCAATCAACGATTTACGCGGGCCACTGTACTTAACAGATGAGAGTGGTGTAACCCCAACGGTGTTCCTTGACTTACGACAGCAAGACATCGGGTTCGATGATTCGATGTTTCCTAACGAGACTGGTCTTGTCAGCGTGGCCTTTCATCCACAGTTTGGGCTGGAAGGAACACCTGGGTATGGCAAGTTTTACACTGCCTATAGTGCCGGGTCAGATACAGGAGTCGCGGACTACCTGGAAGACGATGCCGAAAGTCACGAAAGCGTAATTCGAGAATGGACGGTCAGTGATCCGAGTGCGAATGTTTTTCGTGGTGCTTCTCGGGAAGTCTTTCGGATTGGTCAGTTCGCACCAAATCACAACATTGGTACGATCGCATTTAATCCTCATGTCGGACCAGATTCGTCAGAGTATGGGTTGCTCTATGTTTGTCTTGGTGACGGGGGGGCGGCGCATGATCCACGTGATTACGGTCAATCACTAGAAGTTCCACAGGCCGCGATTATTCGCATTGACCCACTGGGTGGAGAGGAGGCGAAAGGATACGGCATTCCGTCGGATAATCCGTTTGTCGGTGACGCTAATGTTGCGCCTGAGATTTGGGCCTACGGACTGCGCCACCCTCAACATTTTTCATGGGATACGGACAGTCGAATGTTCATCGGTGATATTGGACAGAACCAGATTGAGGAGGTCAATCTTGGTCGACCTGGTGCGAACTACGGCTGGCGTGTTCGTGAGGGGACGTTTGCAACGGGCTATGCCGTAGGGCGAGGTCCGGGACCAGCGTTTCCCCGGCCAACAGCAGATGACCAAGAGTTTGTCTATCCGATTGCCCAATACGACCACGATGAAGGGAATGCGGTTGGCGGAGGGTTTGTCTATCGAGGTCAAGCGATTCCGCAACTGCAAGGTAAGTACGTTTTTGCCGACTTCCCTCGTGGGCGATTGCTCAGTATTGAGACAGATGCGATTAATGACGAACAACCTGTAGAGATTACTGAGATTAGACTGGTGATTGATGGACGCGAACAGGATCTGGTTGAGGCTGCCGGGTTTCCTAATACCTATGGACCGGGAAACCGCGTTGACCTACGGCTAGGGACTGACTCCACGGGCGAGTTGTATCTTTTAACTAAAGGTGATGGCTGGGTGCGAAAGTTGGTTCCGATTCAGCGCTAAATTATTTGTAATAGCCTTGCTGGGTACGTCTTTGTGATGTTGCGGTGACTCTGAGTTTGTACCTGCAACGACAGCGGCTGAATTGAGTCAAAACAAACTGCCGTTGTTGATGTCAGGAGTGGACGTTCGCACTTGCGAGTTGTTTGAGCAAGACTACCTCCTGTTGCTACAGCGACTCCCTTGGTTCTACAACCCTACTTACGTTACCACACAGGCACTTGCTAGCTCCGGGCAAGACACAGGAGCTTCCAGCATCGGGAAATGTTGCCTTGACAGCCACGGGATGGGGCCTCATCCTGAGCCACAAGACAAGGGAGGCCTCCGATGACACGATTCACCGTTTCGTCCTGTGTCGCAGTTGTTCTCGTGGCGCTGGCACCTACCGTCATACAAGCACAGGAACGTGTGAAGGCATTCGAACATCTCGACGGTCCTCGGATTACTCTGCCGGCTAATCCTGGCGGTGTCAGTGAGATGAGACAGCTCTGTCCTGACAGCATCGAAACATGTCAACGCTACTGGGCATATACGGGACATTTCGTACGGAATGCCACAATCCCGACTCGCGATCGCGAGGTGCTTATTCTTCGCACCGCATGGCTGAACCGAGGCGACTATATCTGGGGTCGGCATAACGTCATTGGGCAAGACGCGGGGCTCACCGAACAAGAAATCAGTCGGGTTACACGAGGAGCCGAGGCCGAGGGATGGAGCGCCTTTGATGCGACTCTCCTCAGAGTCGCTGATGAACTCTACACAACTCGATTTATCTCCGATCCAACATGGAACCAACTCGCTGACCGATACACCGAGAGTCAGTTGCGCGAAGTGGTGCTTATCGTGGGCAACTACACGCAACTCTCGATGCTCCAGAACACGCTGGGCGCCCAACTCGAACCCGGAATCGAGGGGTTGCCTGATGACGAACGCTAAACAGCCGCTCCAATAACCTGAGGACCAACTCCTATGCGCATACCCCTGCCACTGGTCACGTTTTTAGCACCAGCACTCTGTCTCGTGTGGTTGTCCGACCTGCCCCACGCGCAGGATTTTGTGCCAGTTACTGATGTGATGCTGGTCGACCCGGACCCAGCCGATTGGCTGATGGTGCATCGCACCTATGACTTTCAGAGTTTTAGTCCACTCGATCAGATTAATCGCAGCAATGTCGGGGAACTACAGCTTGCCTGGATGCGAGCCATGGACGAAGGACCCCAAGAAATTCGTCCGCTTGTCTATGACGGCGTAATGTACATCGCCCACCCGAATGCTGACCATATCCAAGCTCTCGATGCTACGACCGGCGACTTGATTTGGGATTATGAGCGAGGATTGCCCGCTGACTTACGCGAATACGTACAGCTCGGCGGTCGCACCCGCCACCTGGCTATTTACGGCGAGTCCATCTTTCACTTGACGGCCGATGCCTATCTCCTCGCGCTCGACGCACAAACGGGTGAGGTGAAATGGGAATCCCAGATGGCCGACTACCGAGACGGCATTACACATTCATCCGGCGCCATGATTATAAAAGGACAAGTAGTCACCGGCAGAACCTGCAGTCCCAGCAGTCTCGATGCCCGCTGTTTCATCGCTGCCCATGACCCGACTGATGGGCAGGAACTCTGGCGGACCTACACTGCGGCCGGCGCCGACGACCCCGGTGGAGAGACGTGGGGCATGTTACCTACGTCGCGTCGGGTCCACGTATCGCCATGGGGACTACCAGGAAGCTACGACCCTGAGCTAAACCGCGTCTTCTGGGGCATCGCCGTGCCTCTTCCCTATCCACGCCTCGTCCGGCGCGGAACATGGGATGTTGGCGACAGTACGCCGTGCGAGTTGTACTCCAACTCAACTCTCGCCATGAACGCCGATACTGGGGAAATCGATTGGTATTATCAACACCTGCCCTGCGATGACTGGGACCAGGATTTCGTGCAAGAACGCACGCTCATCGATACGGTAGTCAATCCAGACCCTGAAGCCGTGCGCTGGATTAACCCCACGCTGACTGGTACCGCAGAAGAACGCAAGGTCGTCGTTGTCCTTGGGGAGCCGGGTGGACTCTTCGTGAACGATCGTGAAACCGGCGAATTCCTCTGGGCAACACCGCTCCCCTATACCGATACTGACCAATTTGTTATTTCCGATATTGATGTAGAAACTGGGTCCGTCTACATCAATATGGACTTAGTGGCCCGAGAAGTTGGACAACGATTTGTCATCTGTGGCCATAACGTCAAAGGCTGGTGGTCGTGGTCCTACAGTCCGGTGACGGGACTGCTCTACATACCGATCAACCGGTCATGCCTGGACCAAACAACCAACGATCGAACCATTTCTGGTGCGAGTCCACGATTTACGATTCCCGAACCGGGACTCGGAGAAGACGGACACCTCACCGAGGTGCGAGCACTGGACATCTCAACTGGACGAGAGGCGTGGCGTTATAGTCAGCGGGCACCCAACATGGGATCAACTCTCGCAACAGCCGGCAATGTCGTCTTCTTTGGCGACCTGAATCGGCGCCTGCGTGCCTTTGACGCCGAGACCGGAACGGTTCTCTGGGAAACTATTCTGGGAAGTCAAATCACTGGCTATCCCGTGACCTACGCTGTCGGCGATCGGCAATTTTTAACGGTTCCCGTGGGCGGCGTGAATAACAATCTCGCCACCTACACTCCGGAGTTGGAAGCACCAAATGGCAGTAACATGCTGGTCACGTTTGCACTCCCCAATTGAAGCTGAGGCGCTCCCGTCGTTCTATGCACTCATCACGGCAACTGATTTCCACGAAAACGATTGGCCTCCTGAGCACGCTCTTGCTCGCGGGCGACGCTGTCGTATCCGAGGCCGACGAACGGGAAACGCTGGGAGAGGCCCTCTTTACCGATACCAATCTCTCCCTTAACCGCAACCAATCTTGTTCTAACTGTCACGACCCAAACATGGCCTTCTCCGAAGGTCGGAACGACGGGGTCGTGGGCGCCGTGTCTCTCGGCGATGACGGCGTCTCGCTCGGCGACCGAAATACACCGTCGCTGACATATGCCTCACTTGTTCCGAACTTTCAGCGAGATGAAAATGCCAACCCTCTCGGGGGGTTTTTTCGAGACGGGCGCGCGACGACACTCCTCGACCAGTTAGCCGAACCCTTTACGAACCCCATCGAAATGGCGTTGCCGGACATTGCCACCGTTGTCGCGCGCGTCCGTGAAACGCCGTCGCACGTCGTATCACTGGAAAGCATTTACGGCGACCATGTGTTTGACGATCCCGACGGCGCCTTTCAGGCCATCATCGAGAGTATTGCGGCATTTGAACAGTCGGCGCGTCTCTCCCCGTTCGACTCGAAATACGACCGGTACCTCAAAAATGAATATGCGCTGACCCAAGAAGAAGAGTTGGGACGGGTGTTATTTTTCTCGCAGCTCACCAATTGCCATCGTTGCCACCTCTTAGACACCAAGGAATTCACCGCCGAAGAGACGTTTACCAACCACCGCTATCACAACATCGGCATCCCACAAAACAATGCAGTCCGAGCACAGAATGGTTTGCCGTCGACGTATACCGACGCCGGACTTTTGCAAAACCCAGCGATTGACGACCCCAGCGTCGCCGGCCAATTCCGCGTGCCCAGTTTGCGTAACGTTGCCGTGACCGGTCCCTATATGCACAATGGTGTCTTCAACGACCTTCTCACAACGGTCCTCTTTTACAACAAGTACACGCTCGGGAATCCGGACAGTCAGATCAATCCCGAAACGGCCATCCCCTGGAGACCCGCAGAAGTTCCGGATACCATCGACTACGAACTGTTACGTACCGGACAACCCATTAGTTCGCGGCAGGCGCATGCATTGGTCGCGTTCCTAAAAACACTCACTGACCGCCGCTACGAAGCTCTGCTAGACCGTTAGCGTGGGGCTTCCGAACCGTCGAGCCGTAACGTACGACGATACTTGAGTGGGTCTGCCAACACTTTCCCCCTCGCTTCGGCAATCTCACTCGCCGAGTAGGGCTGAAAGTTTGCGGGTAGTGTCTCGGCGTTAAATGTTTCAAGGATCCAATTCAACACGACGGCGAGACCAGCATCATCCAACGCCGCCTGAGACACACCCGGGACGCGGACGACATACTCTCGCCCAACCGGCGTCGCGACAAGGCGACCGATTTCATCAACCAACGTTGGGACATCCGGCGGTACGCCCGTGCCGTCCGCGAGATGACAGCCGCGACAATGCAACAAATACCGTGCTTGCGCATCATCCGAAGCCTGAACGGCAGCCGTGAACAACAGCACTGCCAGCGTCACGACCACCGGCATTAATTGGCCTCAGGCGCTTCCCCGAGTACGACGGCGACTGTGCAGTGATAGGTGCGAGCCTGGGTACCGAAACACCAGAGAATATTGTTGCTGTTGCTCGGAAAATACGAGGGTTTGTCTCGTTCCGTGCGATTACACCCACAGCGCGAGCAGACCGCCTTGCCACAACAATCGTTATAGGAAATCAGGTAGTCCCGTTCATCCGCCCCGTTACGACAGGTTCCCACCCACGTAATCGGCGATGCCTCGGCACCAGGCGGACACGTTTTGTGCGTGCCGCCGCAACAGGCGCAGAGGGTGCCGCCGAGCGCACAGTAGCGCCAGTACTCACACGTCTTCGGGTCCCCTAACTCGGCCGGTGCTTCCTGTGCAAAGGCCCGCGCGACCGGCAACAACGGCAACGCGGTGGCACCGACTAACATCGAGCCGAGTCGGCCGAGGAAGCTGCGCCTCGACACACGGCGTGCCAGTAGCCGAAAACTTGCTCGAGCGGTCTCATCAAGCCAGTAGTACCCATTAGTAATGACATGTGTTCTATTCATGAGGCCTGTTCTTTCACCGACGCATTAAATTCTTCGTCATTCTCGACCGTAACCATCTGCACATAGTCCTGTACCGTGGCAATGCCCATATCCATCGCTTCAACCAAACTTTCAAGATGTTCTCGACTATTCACCAGTCCCTTACTCTGCAGCGTACCGTCGGCACCAATCAGCACAGCAAACGGGAGTTTGCTAACGTGGTAACTCATCCCCAACGTCTGTGACAACGTGTAGGGATAGGCGCCGAGGTCCAGATCTGCTGCATAGGCCACATGCTGTTCCGGTTTGTCGCCGTCACTCGCAAAGACCAACCGTAGCCGCTTACTTTCACTGTGTGCTAACGACTTCGCCGTTGGAACCAGTGATCGGCAGACCGGGCATGTCGGTGAAATAAACAAGACAAGTGTCGCGAGTCCATTTACTTCAGGACCACCGACAGTCACCGCATGGCCACCGAGGTCTTGTAGCTCCATCGCCTCCGTCACTTCTCCCACCTTCGGACCTTCGGTCGGCTGCAATGCCCCAGCCGGCGCCACCCGCTCATGCAGGATTCCCACCTGCCTCGCCAACGCGAGCACCACCACCGTCAATACAATGACCAACAGCCAGAGTACGAGGTTAGAGATCAGCAGAGGGTCAGTCACCGACGACCTCCAGTGCCTTGCGCCAGCTGGTAATGGCCGCACGATTCTGAAACAACTGACTCACGGTCGCATACAACAGCGTGCTCACACCCACGGCGGCCACAAGCATCACGTATTCCCCAACACCAAGCGCTCGTTGCGGCCCCGGCACCGTGGCGACCAGCGCGATCAGCGCCAAACCCATATTTCGGAACACTAGTCCAACTGACAGCTGCTGATCATGCTGCAGCGCCCCACCAAACCCACATCCACATCCAATGTGCACACGCCCGCGCACAAGATTGATTC
Source organism: uncultured Vicinamibacteraceae bacterium (assembly GCA_964634925.1). Classification (GTDB taxonomy): domain Bacteria; phylum Acidobacteriota; class Vicinamibacteria; order Vicinamibacterales; family UBA8438; genus DTWD01. The sequence goes on along the minus strand of CAZWKO010000013.1, from coordinate 7,235 downwards.
CCATGGCCACCCCGTAGGCAGCCAAGAGACCTGCACTGCCAAAGGCCACGAGCACAATCTGTGTGCCAAACAGCCACCCGACCGCGAGCGATACCTCGAATATCGGAAACAGACGCGCGGTCAATGGGACTAGTCCCGCTGGCACCAACTTGTAATCGCTCACGACCGCCTTGAATTCCTCAAGCCCCGTCAGCTTGTGCACCGCCGCACGGAGAAACAGCACCGTGAAACTGAGTGAGACAAATTGCAGGAGAAACGGATCCACCATTACCTAGAATCCTTGGATAAACCCAAGCGGACCCGGATCGTCAATCGTCCGATCGACCGTGAGTTTGACAGCATCGTACACATGAATTTTGCCGTCGTCGTCAGCGACAATCAGTTTTGGATCATCGCTTTGCGTAACGAACAGATTACTGGCCGGTGTCGCAAGTTCTAGCCGTTCGACACGGCGTTGTGCATTGATGTCATAGATCCAAATCTCCGTCCCTGCCTGATAGTGTGTGAACTCGCCGCCTTCGTGCATCAGGACGTAGGCAAACCCACTCGGCGCATGGACGCTGTAAAACTGTCGCCCACCCGGACGCCACTGGTCATCCCCGGCCAGTAAGTCCCATCCCTCACTCACCTCGATGTCCGTCCCGTCCACCGACACGTCAAAGGCTTTTCCCTCGTACGATATCAACCACCACCCGTCTGCAGTCGGCTCAGGCCGGTCAAACACGGGGTCATCCTGCACGTCGAAGAACTGACTGCCACGCACCCGGTTTGCCTCGGTCCCATCTGCACCCAACTGGATCAGCTGCAACATGCCATCGCCACAGATCGTCATAAAAGCTAAGTCATCGACTGGCATAATGATGCCGCAACCTGGTGTCGAGACCTCACCAACGAACGTACGATTTTCAACGTCAACCACGGTGACAGACTGCGCCGGGGTCATATTAAAAGCTAAGAAATACCGACCATTCCCCGTAAGTCCCGCATGTCGACGTATCGGCTGCCCTTCCATCTTCTGTGGGATCTCGATCTCGGCGACGGGAGACAGGTTCTCAAAGTCATACACCGTCACGATGTCGGTGCGGTCTCCGCGCACGCCCCGCGAGTAGTACCGTTCTGCCGCATAGAACTCCCCACGCTCACGTGACACTTCGACGGCCGGCGTTTGATTACTCAGTGAAATCAGGCCGTGCATCTCTCCGGTTTCGGCGTCATAGATATAACCGCCTCTCCCAGATTTCGAAATGAACCAGTTGTCATCCGGTGGGGCCATCGTCTCGTTGCCTACCGTCTCGGCAGGAATCTGTGCCTGTGCTGTAGGGACGAATAACACCAAGGACAACGCCGTCAGGATAGTGGCGCGCATCATGTCTCTCCTCCGCAACTGGGTGTGTAACGTGCTTCTGCAGTCAACCCCCAGTCGACGGGGCCATTCTAGCTGAGAATCCGTCCTCTCGTGCCAGATTTCAGCTGGTTTAGTCACGCGCGAACCCAACATGGGTTCAACACTCGCCACGGCAGGAAATGTCGTCTTCTTTGGCGACCTTAACCGTCGCCTGCGTGCCTTTGACGCCGAGACCGGAACGGTTCTCTGGGAAACTATTCTGGGAAGTCAAATCACTGGCTATCCCGTGACCTACGCTGTCGGCGATCGGCAATTTTTAACGGTTCCCGTGGGCGGCGTGAATAACAATCTCGCCACCTACACTCCGGAGTTGGAAGCACCAAATGGCAGTAACATGCTGGTCACGTTCGCACTCCACAATTGAAGCTGTGCCATCCCATCGCTCTATACACTCCAGACACCTATAAATGTTTAACAGAACGACTGGCCTAATAAGTGCGCTTCTAGTCGTTGTCGTAATCGAGGTCGACGAAGGCGAAGCGATGGAGGAAGCGCTCTTTTACTGATACTAATCTTTCCCTTAGAGAGGATCACGGTAAGGCGCAGCATAGATCCTCGTGAGTCTACGGCTTTGGATGCGCCAGCAGCCATTCAACAACGAGCTTCGTAAAATGCTGGGAAAGTTCCGGTATATGTGCACCGCCGCCGATAGTCCAGAGTTCGGTTGACCCGCCAGGTTTGCATCCCGTGGTGTAGCGCGTCACTGTGGATTCCATGCCTGTCACACTGCGGTCCAGGTCAAGCCTAGCGCTATCAATGCCAGTTGTTGCGCATCCATTGCGCTCAGCCCATCTTTCGACTGACTGCTTCGCGCTAGGGTACTCCACACCATTTATCTCTCCACCGTCATAGGCAATCACTGTATCGGCATCGCCGTGAATTTGTAACACATGCACTGGATTAGACGGCGTAGGGCGCTCGATAGATTGGTCCGCTCCGGCGAGACTCGCAATGGCAGCAATGCCAGCCGGATGATCGTGAGCCATACGATGTGCCATAAATGCACCATCAGAGTGCCCAATGATATAAACGCGTTTGGGATCAACTCGATAGCCAGATTTAACTTCGTCGATAAGATTGGCAAGATAAGCTGAGTCGTCGAGTTCACGGCCGTCAAAGTTGCAACAGGCGCTGGATGCGTTCCAGAAAAGAGGGTTGTTGTTCGCACTGGATGGCGTGCCGTCTGGTGCCACCATGATGAACCCATAGGAGTCAGCTAGTTCGGCAATTCCCATATATTCTTCTTGAGTCGCACCAGTGCGACCATACGTGTGCAAAAGAACGATGAGTGGCCACGCGGAATCACGGCTGTAACTAGAGGGCACTGTCAGCGGTATCTCCCCGCGTCCCGCATCGACTGACTGCGCTGATGCCAGGCTACTAGTTATAGACAGTGTAATGATGATAAAAACGGAAACTAGTTTAGGCACGTATCTACCTTTCGTTTGTCCGGTTTACCCTCGTGCATAAAATGTCGAGGTATTTAACGACCCCACCCGGCATGGCAACATTCGACACACTAGGGGAGGTCTGGCGGTTGCCGATGCCGTCTGCTGACGAATACAGTGTCGACTGACTTGGCTAGCGTGCAGTTGTTCCCGCGTCCGTTGCTCGTGCGCCGCTCAGGATGTTTGTCATGCCATAGTTTCCTTCGTGGCAGGAGTACTCAACCAATTCGTATTGGCTGTCGTCTAGGTCCCACCGGAACATTGCTGTCCAGGGTTGTGTCCAGACCGTTGGATCGTCAAGAGTGAATTTGTACTCAAGGGTTGCTGGGCCAACACGAGTGTATCGCTCCGTTAAGGCCAGTTTGTCGCTTGACCCACGGAACGATGCCCCACCATTAAAGTTCGTTGTTTCGACCACCAGGGTATCTCCATCCCAGTGACCGCGGGAGCTGCCAAGATAGCCAGTGACCTTTTCTCCAAGGGCTGGCTGCGGAGTCGTTGGAACGATACGTGTTTCGTGGACCATTTCACGTGTAATTGCTACGAACCCAGGTCCTTGCACTATTTGCAGGCCGTTATTGTAGCCACCTGGTGTGGGGATAAGTCCGCGGGTAATACAGCGCACCCAAGTTGACAGATCTTCCGGACCAGCCGGGACACCGTACGGTGATGGGGAAGCCGGCCTTGCGGTGGCGGTAGTAGGACTTTCGGTGCGCTCATCTCCAGCCAAAGCCTGGGTGTTTTCCTCTGTAATACGAGACGGCAACCGCCCGTCAAGAGGGTCAATCACCATTGCGGCCTGAGTAGAGACAGCTGAGCCATATTCAAGTGTGGTGTCACGCCACTCACGTTCGTAGCCCCAAATGCCGCCAAGTAGGCGCCCTTCGTGACGCGCGATTGCTTCGTCTGCTGTTACCTCACTGTCGTCGACGTTTTCCGGCCGTTCGAAAGGAATACCGACTGCTGAGCTACTGGTCCAGATACCCTGAAGATCAGGTTCACCCCATGGTGTGTCAGGCGCAGCATAGTTTCCGAGTGCGTCGGCTGTGAGGATCGCGGAACCGATGTCAGAGTTGATGCCCGCGAAGCCAGTTTCGACCACCGCCACACGAACGTTGTCGGGGCCGGCCAGGAAGGCTCGCTTGGCCGAGGTACGACCGCCTTCTGGTATCGTCGGTTCCTGTTCAAACCGCACATCCTGCCGCCTGAAATCAGAGGCAGCACTGTCGAGGTCGTCTAGGACGAACGCAACATGGTCAATGGCTCGTTCAATTGTGCTGCCCGGCATGCCTTCGTCATTCTGAGACACTAGGAACCAGACATCTCCGAACTTCAGTCCGTCGAGCCGGCCCTTAAGGCTATCCGGCGTACCACCCATGACGTCGCGATACCAGGCCAGAGTTGCCTCGGGGTCAGCAGCACTTAGATGCACGTGGTGGAAACCGAGTGTCTCGGGGTCTTCGACCATCTCAATTCGTGTGCCCCAAGGATCGAAAACAAACGCGATCTTGAAGAGTCCAGGCACGTCACGCCAGGTCGACCCATCGTCATTACGTTGCAGACGAACGCCTGATCCTCGAACACCGACGTCTTCCAACTCGGCCATCTTGGCCGGAAGATCAACGACTGAAAACCCGATGTGGTCAATGCCGGTTCCTTGGCTAGTGCCAGTGGTTATCTGCGGAACGAATACCACCTCCACTCCGTAGCAGTTTGCGGCGTCGTTACGGTCGGTGACTGGCTCGCAACCCATGTGGCGGGTATACCAGTCGACTGCTTGCAACGGGCTAGCGGAGGTAATGTGTACGTGGTGGTAATCTGCCGCGCTGGCCAGACCCGGTATGGCGAGAGCGGTTGTGACGAGAGTGCTGAAAAGAATTCGGTTCCGGATCATGGCTTCTTCCTCCGTTTGTTTGATGCTGAGACTAGACAGATTATAGCGGGTCGCGAACGAGCGCCGGGCGATTTTTGTCGACCGAGCAAGTTAATCATTTACAACCGCCAGGCCTTTTCGGGCGCGAAACACTGTTTGTCGGAAGTAATAACCTTGTGGGTGGCCAGCGACTGGGTGCTGTTCTAGAATTCTGGGCATTCATGCCAGCATCTATAACCCATAGGTATTTCGGATCACCGGCATCTCATCTTCGGTCGGTTGCGTTTCTTGAGGGGATTTCTTATCTTCTACTGCTTTTTGTGGCTATGCCACTCAAGTACCTGGCCGACCAGCCGGTCGCTGTGAGCGTTGTGGGCTCGATCCACGGGGGACTTTTTGTTTGGCTCGGCATGCTCGTTGTTGGAGGACTGACAAATCGTGGCCGGTCAAAGAGCTGGGGCATCAGAATCATGGGTGCTGCGCTATTGCCCTTCGTAATGTTTTTCCTCGACGCTAGCCTCAAGGCTGAAGTGGACATGGAGGCGGAGGAAACGAATGAGTAGGGCAATTACTGAATCCTAAAGTTCAGCAGTGGGGACTTGCCGACTCACGCACGCGTCAATGCATCAGCCATGTTAGTTAGTGCGAGTTCGACTAATTGCCGCGACGTGGCAATATTCATCCGCATTCGACCGGCACCGCCGAGACCGTAATTGGAGCCGGGGTTAATGTGGATGTGTGCATGGTCCAGTAAGTAGCGCTGAAACGTATTTTCTGGTGTCATCGATTCGTCTGAGGAAGTCGAAGCTATCGAACCGGTCTTGTCGAGCGCATCTTTAACGTCTAGCCAACTCAAGTACGTTCCCTCCGGCTTGACAACGTTGACGAATGGGACTTGCTCACGGACGAATGTTTCCACAAAGCTTTGGGTGCCGTCGATATACTCGACGAGCTGGTCAAGCCAGTCCCCGCCTTCGTTGTAAGCTGCTTCAGCTGCGACGATGGCTAACGTACTCATTTCCTGCTGAAGTTGCCCAGAACCATTAATACGATCGAGGTAATCACGATTTGTCGAGAACATGTAGGCGCAGCGCATGGCGGACAAGTTAAACGATTTACTGACTGATTTGTACGTAATGCTGTTCCGGACAACGTCGTCATCGTCCAGCGTGGCATACGGGGTGTACGTATTACCAGCGGTGACAAAGTCGCAATGGATCTCATCTGCGAGAACCACCACGCGCCGTCGTGTGCAAATCTCGCCTAGTCGCGTCAGGTCTTCACGTGACCACACGTTGCCGCTTGGATTTTGCGGATTGCACAGAATAAAGGCGTGTACATCGTGATCGATGCGCTTCTCAAAATCATCGAAGTCAATACTGTAGCGACCATTGGTAAGTTGTAACGGGCTTTCTTCTGCGACGGTATCGACGACACGTATATCCGTATAAAAGCCGTTGTAGCTTGGTGCCAAGACAAGTACTTTGCTCCGAGGTGGGCAGAACGCGCGCAATGTACTGATGATGGCCGGGTGGACACCAGCTGAATGTCTGATTGTCTCTGGATCGATCATTAAGTTGTAGCGTCGTTGGTTCCAGTTGACTATTGACTCGATATACGACTTTGGAATCGTCAAATATCCGTAATTTTCATGTTGGACTCGTTCGCGCAACGCTCTTGTGATCGCTGGTGCAGATTTGAAATCCTGGTCGGCCGTACCCATGCCCACCTGCACATGCTCTCGACCGTACAAGGAAATCTGGTGATCCCATTTCGATGAATTGGTACCGATCCGACTGTAAACCGTATCAAAATCGTACCGGGTGCCTTGCGGTTGAACAGAAACTTTTGCGGGGTTCTCGGTGTTAGCCGAGGGCGACGCCCCGAGAGCACTCGCTACCGCTACTGTTCCGACACCATTCAGAAAATCCCGCCGATTAAACGTTCTTCCGTCTGTCATGATGCCTCCGTATTCCTCGGGTCACGGACTTAGTGCACTCACTACGTAGGGATGTCTTTGTTGATAGGCGCTCGATCGTTAGTTTTCAGTCACAGTGACTGAAAACTAACGATCGAGGTGCGCAGTCGCAAATCAAAAGATGCACGCCTGGTGAGCACTTTTTCTAATTGGCCAGTGGATCAGGGCGGATTTGAAATCGTACAAGTTCGCTGGTTGTTCCCTTTCCGCCTTCGAGATGTTGTGTGGACCCAGTATTAAAACTGGACCAGAGCCCCCGTCCCTTCCAACCAGCGTCCGGATCATCAATCCGGCCATCGAGTCCTCGACTGTAGAAGCCCAGTGGGTACGGCACTCTCATTACCACCCATTCGTCCGTGTCGGGTAGCAACGCGAGTAGCGCGTCAGAAGTTGTGCCAGTAGCGATAGGCACGTTTTCACCGAGGCCGAGGGCGTTAAACTGATCAACCCAGTTGTAGTAATGGTAATCAGCATTTGCAGATGTTCCTTCTGCGCCTTTAAAGCGCGGCCCCGGTGTTTGATAGAGTGTCC
>CAZWKO010000012.1:0-19669 GCA_964634925.1 uncultured Vicinamibacteraceae bacterium | reverse complement strand
ATTTTGAATTCATAGCCTCAGCCGTAGCTCATGGAATAACGATGGCTTCACAGTTGACAGGTGTGCCGATCGCTTTTGGTGTTCTCACCACTAATAATGAGCGAGAGGCTGAAGAACGTTCCAATAAGGGTAGTTCTAACAAAGGGCGCGAAGCTGCGCTTGCTGCTGTTCAACTGGCGAATGCGATTTCAAAACTTCCACAAGGAAAATAATTTGTTGGACGAATCTGAACGGCGAACAGAAAGACATCGGGGCCGAGAGACAGCTCTCCAGTTACTGTACCAGTGGGAGGTCGGTGGTATTGAGGATATAAACCGCGACGAATCTCTGGTTCTATTCTGGTTAGTTCACCCTGCGCCTTCTTCCAGGCAAACGTTTGCAGGCCAGCTGGCAAGTGGAACATTCGATGCGTTGAGTAAGATTGACCCTTTGATTGAGTGTCAATCTGAGAATTGGCGGTTATCTCGGATGACGATTATTGATCGCTTGATCATTCGAATGGCCGTGTACGAATTATTAGAGAATGAAACTCCAGCAGCGGTTGTTATCGACGAGGCGCTTGAGTTAGCGAAAACATTCAGTGGTGACGATTCGGTAGGCTTTGTAAATGGTGTTCTTGATGGCGTGCGTCGAGCGACTATGGAGCATGAGGAAATAAGTGGCTGAAGAACAGGGTTCTGATCAAACACAGCAAAGGAAGGCCAATTATGAGGCACTTCAAAGCATTGGTGTAGATGTCTATCCTGGTCGGTTTGACAGAACTGATGAGATTTGTTCACTTATTTCGTTGCATGGTGAAAAGACAGGCGATGATTTAATAAGTGAACGTCAGGAAGTTAAGACTGCTGGAAGAATTTTGGCGATACGCAGTTTTGGTAAGGCGAACTTTCTTGTTTTGTCAGACGGCGGTGAGCGGCTTCAGGTCTATATCCGGAAGGATGCGCTCAGTGAGAAAGATTTCAAGGTCTTTAAGGTCTTGGATGTCGGCGACATTGTCGGCATTACCGGACATTTATTTAGAACGCGGACTGATGAGCTAACAATTTGGGCTAGTCAACTTGTTTTCTTAGCTAAGTGTTTTCAGCCATTGCCAGAAAAGTGGCATGGTTTGACCGATGTCGAGACTCGATATCGTCAACGCTATCTCGATTTGATTATGAACAAGGTCTCTCGGGAAGTTTTTGAGGTGCGCAGTCGAGTCCTTTCATTTGTCAGGCAGTTTCTCGATTCTCGTGGCTACTTAGAAGTTGAAACACCGATGATGCAGCCGATTGCTGGAGGTGCACTAGCCCGCCCTTTCATAACCCACCACAACGCGCTCGATCTAGCGCTTTATCTGCGCATCGCACCGGAGCTTTATCTAAAGCGTCTTGTAGTGGGTGGGATAAATCGTGTTTATGAAATAAATCGAAACTTTCGTAACGAAGGTATTTCTACACATCACAATCCTGAATTTACCATGCTCGAATTCTATGAGGCATATAGCGACTATGAATCGCTGATGGTGATGACTGAGGAAATGTTAAGGGCGGTTTCGATTGAGGTGCTGAATAAGAAGGAGTGTCTTTTTGAAGATCATAAGATTTCATTTGAATCATCCTTTCAGCGAGTCAGTTTGCGCGAGGCCACAGGTTTGGCTCTCTCAGAAAAACTGGGGCGTGATATTTCTGTTGATGAGCTCCGAGATCGAAAATCTGCGGCTGCTTTAGCTGCCGAAATAGGAATTGAGGTCTTGTCTACGACTGGTGCAGGAAAAATAACCCTCGGAATGTTTGAAACGTTATGTGAGTCAAAACTGATTCAGCCGACTTTTGTGTACGATTTTCCGACGGAGGTCTCGCCTCTTTCAAAGCAGCTTCCAAATGACCCTGATACAGTCGAAAGGTTTGAGCTCTATATCGGTGGAATGGAAGTAGCGAACGCATTTACAGAGTTAAATGACCCTGAGGAACAACGTGTCAGATTTGAATCGCAGCTAGCCACCCGTGGCCCAGAAGACGATGAAGCGCACTCTATGGATGAGGATTATATTCGTGCACTCACATATGGACTTCCACCTACGGGTGGTGAGGGTATCGGGATTGATCGGCTCGTAATGCTTTTGACCAATAGTCCTTCTATTCGAGACGTCATTTTATTTCCTCTCATGCGTCCGAAAAGAGATTCTTAGGGGTTTCTCGAATGAGCCTTTCGTTCGAGCTCTACGTCGCTACCCGGTATCTATTTGCTCGTCGTAAGCAGGCTTCACTCGCCAGCACCTCATTGATTTCGATGCTTAGTGTGGCGGTCGGCGTAATGGCCTTAATTGTTGCTTTAGCTCTTATGGAAGGAATGTCTCAAGGAGTACGCGACCGGATCCTTGGTGCCCAGGCTCATGTGTTCGTCTACAAAATGCTCGGCGAAGGCTTTTCTGATTATCGAAAGGAAGCGGAGTTACTTCGCAGTTTGCCTAGAGTGCTGTCTGCTTCGCCGGCTATTCAGGGGCGAGGTCTAGTGCGTACGCGACAAGGCGACGCATTTATAAATGTAAAAGGAGTTGACCCGTTTCTCGAAATAGATGTAACTCAAGTGGCTGCTTCGATTGAATATGGCGAGTGGCTCGCACTCGATTCTTATGACGGAGAAGCAGCGGGTGCAATCGTAATCGGCGAAGGACTTGCGCAGAGGCTGGGTGCGTTTGTCGGTGATGAGGTCAGTATCGTCACTCAGACAGGATCACTGTCTCCGATGGGTGTATTGCCACGGCCACGGCAACTTGAAGTCGTTGGGATATTCAGTTTGGGACTTTATGAATACGATACAAGCTATGGCTATGTGTCGATTGATTTTGCGAAGCGCATTTTTCGTCAAGATCGTATCGAAATGATGGAATTGAAAATTGATGATCTTTATGCTTCTCGAGAGGTGGCGCAGGCGATTCCAGAGGCACTGGGTTCTGATTACGTGACCGATGATTGGACGCAGGTCAATCAGTCGCTTTATTCCGCTTTGTGGCTTGAAAAGATGGCAATTTCGATTGCATTGGCCCTCATTATGCTTGTTGCAGCTCTTCACATTGTTGCGTCACTTGTAATGCTTGTAATGGAAAAAAGTCGTGACATAGCGATCCTCAAAACGATGGGTGCAGGTGTTCGGAGTATGCGACATATTTTTATGCTGCAAGGTGTGATTATTGGAGTTGTGGGTACAACCGTCGGTGCCACGGCAGGATATCTGATTGCAACGGTGATGGACCATTATCGTGTTATTCGAATGCCGCCAGATGCTTACCAAATTCCATATGTTCCTTTCGTTGTCGAGCCTATCGATTTTTTAGTCGTAGTTGTGTCTGCGTTCGTGGTGTGTCTGTTAGCAACGGTTTATCCGTCTCGTCATGCTGGTCGAGTAGATCCTGCCGAGGCTTTGCGCTTTCAGTGAAGCAAGGCATTGTTGTCTATGTCATTTCTTAAGGTGAGTAGGCTTTCGAAATCGTATTTAGTTGGAGGAAAGTCTCTTTCCGTAATTCATGACCTTGATCTTGACGTTCACGATGGTGAGATGGTTGCTATTGTTGGTGCGTCTGGCGTAGGAAAAAGTACGCTTCTACACCTTTTGGGTGGCCTTGACCGTGCTCAGAGTGGTCTAGTCCAGCTAGGGGAAACAAAGCTCTCAGAGCTTGATGATGAGGCGGTTGTTCGGTTTCGTAACAGAAATGTTGGGTTCGTTTTTCAGTTCCATCATTTACTTCCAGAATTTTCGGCGTTGGAGAACACTGAAATGCCTATGCGAATTGCTGGTATTTCTGTGTTAGAAACAAGAGCGCGCGCCACGGATTTGCTGTCAGAGGTCGGACTTGGAGACCGCTTGCATCATCGTCCTGGGATGTTGTCCGGTGGTGAGCAGCAGCGCGTTGCGGTTGCTCGGGCGCTTGTAATGAAGCCAGCGTTGCTTTTAGCGGACGAGCCGACAGGAGATCTTGATGAAATAACTGGTAAAACACTGCATAAATTGCTCAGAGAAATGCATAAAGTGCATGGCTTGACATCGGTGATTGCGACCCATAATTCTCAGCTGGCTTCTGCATGCGACCGTGTGTTAAGACTGGTCAATGGTAGGCTTCGTTTATCTTGAAAGTCCTGTTGTGTTTGAGGTTTTGTTGTGCAAGGTAAGGCGGGCCAGTTCTTCTAGTGGCGTTCGGGGGGTGTACCTTATAATCGGCTCATAAGTCGCATTATTAAAGATGCGGGTGTCAATGTTACAGGTATGGTGAATGTTTGAACGATACACCGAACGCGCGCGGCGTGTGTTGTTTTTCGCCCGCTATGAAGCTAGTCAACTCGGAAGTATTTCCATAGAGACAGAGCACCTTTTGCTTGGCCTCATTCGTGAGGGTAAGGGGCTGACGAGTCGTATTTTTTCCCGTTCACATCTTTCCTTAGAAAACATTCGAAAAGAAATTGAGGGGCGAACTGTCTTCAGGGAAAAGGTTTCTACTTCGGTTGAGATTCCATTTAGCACCGAAACAAAAAGAGTTTTGCAGTTTGCTGCTGAGGAGGCGGACCGCTTACTTCACAACTACATTGGAACCGAGCATTTGTTGCTTGGGATATTGCGGGAAGAACGTTCTGTAGCGTCCGTGGTGCTCTCTGAGAAGGGTATGCGATTAAATACGGTTCGCGAAGATATTGTGCAGCTCCTGAACGAGAAGACGACTGTTAATCGAGCAAGGGAGACACCCTTATTGGCGGAGTTTAGTCGCGACTTATCTGATGCAGCTGCCAAAAAGAATTTAGACCCATTGGTCGGGCGCTCTTTAGAACTTGATCGAGTGCAGCAAGTGTTGTGTCGGCGATCAAAGAATAATGCTGTTTTGATAGGGGAGCCAGGTGTTGGTAAGACGGCTATTGTTGAGGGCTTGGCGCAGCGGGTAGCTTGTGGGGACATACCGCATTTTCTTGCTGATAAACGATTGTTGGCACTCGATATTTCATTGATTGTTGCTGGAACAAAGTACCGTGGTCAGTTCGAGGAGCGACTTAAAGCAATAATGAAGGAGTTAGCTGACAACCCAAACATAATTGTCTTTATTGATGAACTTCACACACTCGTTGGAGCTGGATCAGCCGAAGGCTCACTTGACGCAGCGAATATCTTAAAGCCAGCTCTGTCACGCGGGGAAATACGCTGTATAGGCGCTACGACGCCATCAGATTTTCGGAAATACATAGAGAAGGATCGCTCACTTGAACGCCGATTTCAGGCCATTAAGGTTGAGCCGCCTTCCGAAACAGAATCACTCGAGATTCTTAATGGTGTTAAAGAAAAATATGAGAGTTTTCACCACGTTGCTTATTCAGTTGATGCAATTGAGGCAGCAGTCTATCAATCGAGTCGATACATTACGGATCGGTTTTTGCCAGATAAGGCAATTGATCTTGTTGATGAGGCTGGTGCAAGGGCGAAGTTACGAGAAGCGGGGTATAGGGAAGAGTTCGGTGAAGTCAATAAGAGTATTCGGGTTGCTGTAGAGAAAATGGAAAATGCAACTGCGCAGAAGGATTATGAGCGTGCGCAATTTTTTCGTGAACAAGAGGTTCTTGCGCGGGAAAATCTTCAGTTCATTCGAGAGAAATTTGACGTAAAAAATGGTAATAACAAGGCTTTAGTATCCAAGCAGGATATTGATGAAGTTGTTTCAAAATGGACCGGCGTGCCTTTGGCTTCTATCAATCAAGATGAAAGTACGAAATTACTTAACATGGAGGAGGAACTCCATAAGCGAGTTATTAGCCAGCAACTTGCGATATCGGCGCTTTCGAGAGCTATTCGCCGTTCAAGGGCTGGACTGAAGTCTCCCGATCGACCTGTCGGTAGTTTTGTGTTCCTTGGCCCTACTGGCGTAGGGAAGACTGAGCTTGCTCGAGCGTTGGCAAATTTTTTATTTGGTAGCGATGCATCTCTCGTTCGGTTCGATATGTCGGAGTACATGGAGAAGCATTCTGTTTCAAAATTAATCGGTTCTCCGCCTGGTTATGTTGGACATGAAGAAGGTGGGCAGCTCACCGAAAAGATTAAAAGGCATCCATATTCTGTCGTGTTGCTCGATGAGATAGAAAAAGCTCATCCTGATTTATTCAATATCTTGTTACAAGTATTTGAAGATGGCCATTTAACAGATGGTCTTGGGAATAGGGTTGATTTTAAGAACGCTATCATCATCATGACTTCAAATATTGGTGCGCGTTATATTCAAAAGAAGGCATCTGTCGGTTTTCAGTCATCTGATGCTAGTGAGGTTCAAAGGAGTGTCTCTGAGATGGTTCTTGGAGAGGTTAAGCGGACCTTCAATCCAGAGTTTGTTAATCGTGTGGACGAGATTATCGTTTTTGAGGCATTAACGGACGACGACCTCCGCAAAATACTGGCTATGCTTATCGATCGGCTTAATGAAAACCTTGTCGAACGGGCATTATCTATTCGTCTTACACCGGAAGTGGTTGACTGGATTATTGAGGCTACCTGCAGGGATCGATCCTACGGTGCTAGGCCATTACGTCGAGCTATCCAGCGTTATGTCGAAGACCCACTGTCTGAAGAATTGATCCGGGGGTGGCTTGAGTCAGGAGAAGTTGAGGTTTATTTGGACGCTGGCGTCGTTTCGTACCGTTCGGCTGGCCGGGAGCTGGAAGGAAGTCGGCTCGTTTAGGCTGTGTTCGCAGCTTTAGACGGCCAGTTTTTGGTTCCTGGCTCTCAGCATCTAAAATCCCGTAAAATAGAGGCATAGGTCTGTTAGCTAAACAAAGATAAACCCTTGTGTTCGTTGTGAGATACGGTGATCTGTTCTGTAATATTACTTTAGGTATATAGAGAATTTGATGCTACTTGAGAGGAATTATCGAACGGCGTTGGCTCGGTCACGTGATGTGAGGAATGTCTTGGGCTTGATCTTCGCATTCTTTTTGGCGGTTCCGTCTGGTTCCGTCGCTCAGCAAACGCCATCGATTTTTGGTGCACCCCAGCCTTCGGAAGAGACTGTTGTGCAGGCATTGCCTCCAGAAGGTTCCCCTACCTTACTCAAACAGGTCGAGCTTCGTTTTCCGACGCAAGGGAATGTTGGTGGTGTTGACTATGACACCTATTTGTACTACATGGAAATCAAGGACCACATCAGTTTGCCCTCTCAGGGCAAGTGGGTTCCGTACTCTGAAGCGACAGAGCAAATAGTTCTTGATGACCATGAGCGGTTGTGGGAGACGGGGTTTCTCAGTGATTTATGGATTGAGATCATTGATGAGCCTTACTCTAATGGTGTTCCTGCGAAACGGATCATCTTTAATCTTGAGGAAAGAGAACGAGTCAAAATTGTTAGCTATGAAGGTTCAGATGAACTTAAGGTTGAAGATATTAATTTAAATCTTGAGGAACAGGGTATTTCGATGCGACTTGATTCGTTCGTTGACCCTGGCACGATTCGGCGCGTGAAATTTCTTTTGAGCAATATGTTCGCGGCGAAAGGTTATGCGTTTGCGGAGATTGATCACACTATCGAACCAGTAGCAGGGGGGCCAAAGCTCGTCAGCCTGAAGTTTGAGATGGATGAGGGCCCCAAGGTCCAGGTCCACACGATCGACTTCCTCGGCAACTCTGACATGACCGATTCGACCCTAAAAAAGAAGATGAAGAAGGTCAAGGAGCGTTATTGGCTTTCTTGGATGACTGGAAGAGGAACATACAAACCTGAAGAGTATGAGGAAGATGCTGAAGCTATTGAGGCCTATTATCGGGACGAGGGTTACATAGAGGCTCAGGTTGGGCAGCCGATCATCGAATATTTAGATGAATCGGAAGACGGCGAAACGAGAGGTATGACGTTACGAGTCCCTATTGACGAGGGCGAACGCTATCGTATCGGTGACTTGAACTTTGCAGGTAATGAGATTCTTCTTGAAGAAGGCCTTCGAGATATTTTCGATGACATCGACTCCGGTGACTTTTATAGCGAGGGCGATGTGCGAAAAGGTTTTGATGATGCCAGGGAGCTGTATGGCTCGCTTGGCTATTATGAAATGACCCTTGCGCCAGACTTGAGTCCCCGAACCGATGATCAGGTCGTTTATGTCGATGAGCTAAATGAACAGGCGGCAGAGACTGACTCGAATGTTGATGCCAATGCTGTTTCTGGAAACGGGGATGGAAATACGGAGGCACACGCGGTCGTTGACCAAGGTACCAACGAGCGTGAGGTAGCTGAGATTCGACCGGCGCGCATCGATGGGGCGCCGGTAGTTGACGTCACAATACGGGTGCAAGAAGGCGAGCAGTTTTTTGTTAACAGGATTGAGTTTACGGGAAACAGCACCACGCACGACGAAGTTATACGTCGAGAACTAAATATCGTTGAGAACGCCGTTTTCAATACAGAGGCCTTGAAGTACAGCGTTCGGCGTTTGAATCAGCTCGGGTTTTTTGAACCGCTTGATGATACGGCAGTAGATGTTCAAAAAAATGATGAAGTAGAAAACGAAGTCAATGTCACGATCGCGCTGAGCGAAGCGAATCTGAATCAACTAACGTTTGGTGCTGGCGTTTCGCAGTATGACGGTTTTTTTGGTCAAATCTCATTTTCAACATCGAATTTCATGGGGCGTGGCGAGACGCTTGGTGTCAATCTGATGAGTGGGTCTCGTTCTAGGAATCATTCAGTTTCATTTACGAGACCCTTTAATTTTGGTCGCCCGATTTCTATCGGTTCTCAGGTCTATTCTCGGAAGATGGAGTGGATCGGAAGTTTCACTGAAGAAACGATAGGGACATCGGTTACTGCGGGTTTTCCGATCTCGTATTTTACGAGGGTTTATCTCGGATATAGCCTCGACGAATCTCGAGTGAGTGATATTAATCCGTTCTTGGGTACCAACCCAGAACTGCTGGCGTACAACCCGTTTCTGTCAGATGCGTTGCTGCTTGGGGTTGGGGGCAAAAGAATTATCAGCAAAGTCATACCGCAAATCCGTTATGACACAGTGGATCATCCTATTTTTCCAACGCAGGGAACGACGTTAGCGGCGCGAGTTGAACTTGCCGGTGCTGGCGGCAATACTCGGTTCGTGAAACCTACGCTCGAATCAACATGGTGGACGCCTCATTTGTCCAATACGATTTTTGGTGTGCATGCCCAAGTGTCGTACATCATGACGGGCAATCCAGATTCAATCCCTGTATTCGAGCGCCTATGGTTGGGTGGTGAATATTCAGTGCGAGGGTTTGACATTCGGCGAATTGGTCCAACTATGGCGGAGGTGAACCCAGGCATGGTTAACCCGTATTCGTATCAGGGGCGCATGGTTCTTGGTGGCAATAAGAGTGTGCTCTTTAATGCTGAATACCAGTTTTTACTCGGTGGTCCTGTCCGGCTTATTACGTTCTACGATACGGGGCAGGTCCAAAATTGGGGTAGCCGGTTCGTGATGAATGATTTCAAGAGCTCAACTGGCCTTGAACTTCGTATTTTTATGCCGATGTTGAATGTTCCATTTCGTTTGATTTACTACTACAACCCGCAATTGGATGGTGTGTTTAACGATCGGCTGTACGAACAGGAAAGACATGGATTTCGTTTTTCGATGGGTTCTACGTTCTGACGTCATAAGATCAACCAATTGTTAGGGCATTTATAGATGTTTGACAAAGGGTGACATAAGGAAAAGGTGTGATGAAATCTGGCACATTAAGCGTGATAGCGGTTATTACGATGTTGTTACTGGGTGTGGTACCAGCGTTTGCGCAAGATGAACCTGCTGCTGCGCCCGCGACACTTCCGTTCCCAGCAGGTGCTCGTATTGGGTATGTTGATTTGCAGCGCGTGTTGGCTGGGTCTACCGAAGGACAGGCATCAAACGCACAGGTTCAGGAACTAACGGACCAAAAGATTGCAGAGATTGAGGGCCGTAATAATGAATTACAGGTGGAGTTGCAGGCCTCTAATCAACTATTGCAGGATTCTCAGCAGAAACTCGCTCAGGGAGAGTCGGTGATGAGCGGTGAAGCGCGAATCAACTTACAGCGAGAGATTTCTCGGATGCAGCTGGACATGCAAAGGCAGACGCAAGATGCGCAAGCCGAGATGGAGCGTGTTCAACAGGATGCTCAAGGAGAGATCGAAGCACTCCAGCAGGAATTACAGATTGAGTTCGAAACCCTACTGAGCCCAGCGATTGATGAGGTGGCGACCGAAAAAGGTCTTGATTTTTTGATGGCCGTTGGTCCTGGTGTGATTTGGGCCAATCGTTCATTGGACTTAACTCAGGAAGTGATTGATAAACTGAATTCTGAACCGTCGGCTCCTTAGAGTATCGACGAGATTAGTTGGTCAGCCAATTCTAGTAACATGCGAGCGTTGTAGGTAGTCTGGTGCCTCTTGACATCCCTCTTATACTTGACCGGCTCACATACCGGTATCCTTCGTTGCTTATCGATAGCATCGTTGAGCATATCCCCGGTCAGCGCATTGCGGTCGTAAAGAATGTAACGGTTAACGAGGAATATTTTCAGGGACATTTCCCTGGTACTCCACTAATGCCAGGTGTCATGATGATTGAGGCCTTGGTGCAGGTTGCGACCCTTCTGTTGCTCGATGACACGAAAGATGTTCCGACTGCGCGGGCAATGCTTAAAGGCGTTGATAATGCAAAGTTTCGTAAGCAGGTGGTTCCAGGAGACCGTTTATTTCTCGAGGTTATTCTTCATGGTGAGACGGACGGAGTTTTTCTGAGTCATGGAATTGCTACTGTTGATGGACAAACCGTTGCTGAGGCTGAATTACGACTTAGTTTAGAAAGCTCAACACATATCGATGCGACGGCGAAAGTTCATCCGGACGCGATATTGGGAGAGGGAACTATTGTTGGGCGGCATGCCATTATTGGTTCAGGGGTTAGGATCGGTCGACATTGTAGGGTCGGTGCCTCGGCTGTTATTGATGGGGATACAGAGATTGGTGACAATTGTGAGATTTTTCCGTTTGCGTCCGTTGGCTTGATTCCTCAAGATACTAAGTATCATGGGGAAAAGACCCGCCTCGTAGTTGGTAGTGGTAATGTGTTCAGGGAGGGAGTAACCATTCACTGTGGTACAGCAGGAGGGGGTGGAGTTACTCGAATCGGAAATGATAATTTACTTATGGCGTATGCTCACGTTGCTCATGACTGTATCGTCGGCAATAAGACGATATTTGCTAACAGCGGGACATTGGCTGGTCATGTCGTCGTGGAGGACGGTGCTACTATTGGAGCGTTTTCAGCAGTGCACCAGTTTTGCCGTGTCGGACGTGAGGCGTATATTGGTGGTTATTCGGTAGTCACGATGGATGCTCTACCGTATGGAAAGACGGTGGGAAGCCGCGCAATGGCCCGTGTGTACGGGGTGAACACGATTGGTCTTGAGCGCCGTGGGTTTTCGTCGGAAACCATCGGGCGCCTTAAGCAGGCGTACCGGCATTTATTTCAATCTAAACTTAATACGAGTCAGGCGCTGGACCGGATCGACTCGGAATCTCAACTTGATGGACCAGAGGTGCAATATCTGGTCGATTTTATTCGCACGTCCAAACGCGGCGTGAACTTACGTCGCCCACCGAAGCAGGCTGAGCCTGTAGGGGTTGAAGACTAGGCGTTGTAACGCGTTCATGCGTATCGGCTTGATAGCTGGTAACGGCAAGTTTCCTTTTCTCGTCCTAGAAGCTGCTAAGAGTTTCGGGCACGACGTTACCGTTATTGCTATTAAAGATGAAGCGTCTTCAGAAATAGAGTCGCTGGCTGCCCTCGGTCGGGCATCTGATGTTCATTGGGTATCGTTAGGGCAGGTAGGGCGTTGCATTGCGATCCTTAAAGATGCACGAATCACTCAGGCTTTAATGGCTGGTCAAGTCAAACACAATAAATTATTTTCGGTGATTCCTGATGTTACGGCATTGTCTGTTCTTCGAAAAGCCGCGACAAAAAATACGGACGCACTCATTTCTGCGGTGGCTGATGTATTACAAGACAATGGTATCGATTTGATTGACTCGACACTTTTTTTGGAGCCTTTACTTGCTCGCAAAGGCTATTTAACTTCTCGACGTCCAACCATTGATGAAGAGAAAGATTTGCGCTTTGGCTATGGGGTAGCAGATGCAATCGCCGGTTTGGATATTGGTCAGACGATCGTTGTTAAAGATCGTGCCGTGGTGGCCGTTGAAGCAATGGAAGGTACAGATGAGGTGATTACTCGCGCGTTTCGATTGGCTGGGGCAGGTGTGACGGTCATCAAAGTTGCTAAACCAAATCAGGATATGCGATTTGATGTTCCAGTTATCGGCCTGCCGACTATAAAGACGCTGCATGAGGCACGTGCTTCCGCACTCTCAGTTGATGCTGGCCGAACGCTCATCCTTGATGGAAGCAAGGTATTCGATGCTGCGAATCAGGCTGGTATCGCAATCGTGGGGCGTACGCTGGATTTTAAAAAGGCTGGAGCCGATTGATGGAGTCGTCGTTTCGAGTCGTAGTAATAGGTGTCGGTCATTTAGGACAACACCATGCACGAATTCTAAGTAGTTTAGATGATGTTGATCTTGTTGGTGTGGTCGATGTTGATCAAGAGAGAGCCAGACGTATTTCTTTAGAGTACGGGACGGAAGTTGTCGAAGATATCCGATCGGTGCTCTCTTGCGTAGATGGTGTTGTAGTAGCGGTGCCAACTCAAGAGCATCTGTCAGTCACTGCACCGTTGCTTGAGGCTGGCGTATCGGTTCTAGTGGAAAAACCAATTGCTGCGTCGTCTAAAGAGGCAGATGTACTTGTCCGTGCAGCTGAGACGTCTGGGGCCACTTTAGCGGTAGGCCATACGGAACGGCATAACCCAGCAGTGGCGGTCGCAAGAGACTTGATCTCTTCGCCTGGGTTCATTGAGGTGCACCGACTGTCTAGTTTTCAGTCTCGTAGTCTCGATATCGATGTGGTATTTGATGTGATGATTCATGATATTGACATTGTGCTATCGCTTGTCGGATCGGAGCCAGTGTCTCTGGAAGCTGTCGGGATTCCAGTATTGACAGACCGCGTCGATATTGCGAACGCTCGTTTGAGGTTTGAAAGCGGTTGCATCGCGAATCTCACAGCTAGTCGCATTAGTCGTGAGCAGGTTAGGAAGCTTCGTGTCTTTCAACCGCATGCGTTAGTTACTGTTGATTACGCAGAGCAGCAGGTAGAAGTTTGGCGGGTGTCTAGAAGCAGCGATGGCAGCCCATCTGTCGACGGTGGTCCAATCGAAGTGGATAAGGTTGAGCCATTGGAATGTGAACTTATAGATTTTGTGCGTTCAGTGCGTGATCGGATTGTTCCGAGTGTCACTGGTCTTGCCGGCCGGAGAGCACTTGCGGTTGCGGAAGCAATTACTCATGCGATGGAGGATGCGAATCGCTTGTCCGAAGCGGGTAGGGTTATTTGATGAATTCATCGCATTTCGATTCGATCGCAGAGAAACTTACCACTGGCGAGTTGCTGTCAAAGCAAGATATTTCTGAGCTATCTTCAACTACTAATTTACTTCGACTCGGGGTGTTGGCGGACGAGCAAAGACGGCGTGAGTCAGGAGATCGAGTTACTTTTGTCAGGGTTTTTGAGATTTTATTGGATGAAGAACTTGATAGCCAAAAGATCCCGGACACGGCTGGTGAGGTGAGAATTGTTGGCTGTCCAGATTCGATAGATACCCTGGTTCAGGAAGTGCGGAGGATAGTGTCGCTATCTGGGGAGGTTTCCGTTACGGGTTTTAAGCTTGAGGATCTAGTTTCGCTTTGTGCTAATGAACCTGAACGATTTGAGCAATTAATATTAGGCCTCAAACAAAATGGCTTGGCGTCCGTGTCTGAAGTAAGTGTCGATAGTGATATCGGGGTAGCCTGGATAGAGCGTTGTGTTGGGACAGGGCTGCCCGTCAACCGTGCGGTGATTCAGGATACTTTGCTGCCTGCTGACGTTGTAGCAAATCGCACTAAAGGATGGAATCATAACTACGGAATACAAGTGTTTTCTCCGCTGCCACAAAAGTTGAGACTAGAGCCTTCAACTGGCTACAAAGATGTGCATCGGGTTGCGTTGGCGCGCGTGCTGGTCGACAATATTCCGTCGATACAAATTGACTGGAGACTTTACGGACCCAAACTGGCGCAGGTAGCACTAGCGTTCGGAGCCAATGATATAGACAGGGTCTCACCGTTCGATACACTTGAGCACGGACGGAGACGTGGACCACTTGAAGAGATTAAGAAAAACATCCAAGCAGCCTCGTTGGAGCCTGTGCAGCGAAACTGTCGATTTGAAATAACTTCAATGAACCCTTTGGTAATGTAATTAAGGACTATTAGAGAAAGACGATGAGTGCTATCCGTGTCGGAGCGGTACAGTATCTGAATGCACGTCCTTTAGTACAAGGACTTGACGCTCAGAAAGACCTTTTTTCGCTTGAGTTTGGCGTGCCTGCTAAGTGCGCGTCGCTACTACACGAGCGAGCAATCGATTTAGGGCTCATCCCGACCATAGAGTACCTCCGTAAATCTAATTATCGGATGGTTCCGAAGATTGGAGTCGTGTCTCACGGCCCAGTGGAGTCGGTGGCATTGTTCACGACTAGGCCGGTTCAGGCTATTCGGTCGATTGCCGTCGATACGAGTTCTAGAACAGCTGCCACTTTACTTCGGATTTTGTGCGCTGAGTGGTTTGATATTGAACCAAATTTCCACACGATGTCGCCAGATCTTGATTCAATGTTGAAGCGTTGTGATGCCGCGTTGCTAATCGGTGACACCGCTCTTTTTACGGAGCATGAGACGGTTGTTGACCTCGATAAAATTGATCTTGGTGAAGAATGGACGTCTATGACGAACCTTCCTTTTGTCTGGGCGGTGTGGGCTGGGCGGGATGGCACTGTTAGTTCTGAACATCTTGTCGCGCTTGAAAAAGCGCGTGACGCGGGTTTGGAGTCGCTTGATGAAATTGCTGGGCAGTTTGGGCCGACAGATGAAGATCAAATTGAGCTTGCTCGTGAGTATCTGCGCAAGAATGTTCAGTTTGAATTGACGGAGGATTGTTATAGTGGGATAAAGCGCTACTTTGAGTTCGCTCTTGAAATGGGGATTTATCAACACTCTGGAGAGCTTCGGTTTTACGAGAAATGAGTGTGGCGGTAATTGATGATGCTGTTCAGACGGTTCTTGACGGAGGGCGCCTCGACAGGCAGGCGGCTTTAGCACTTTATCAAGAGCTTCCCACCCACGAACTCGGTCTTTTGGCTGATTCCGTACGTATCAAGAAACATCCCGACCGCGTTGTGAGTTACATCATTGATCGCAATGTGAATTACACAAATATTTGCGTCGCTAAGTGTAATTTTTGCGCTTTCTATCGAGACGTTGGTTCGGGGGATGGTTTTGTACTAGGGTTCGAAGAAATTTTTGAAAAGATTGATGAAACAATAGCCGTTGGCGGTGTGCAGTTATTACTGCAGGGTGGGCACAATCCTGACTTGCCTTTGGATTGGTACGAAGATTTGTTTCGTGCGATTAAGAACCGATACCCGGATTTTAGACTGCATGCTTTGTCACCTCCAGAAGTTATTCATTTGTCCCGATTGTCTCAACTTCCAGTAAAAACTGTCGTCGATCGATTGATTGTTGCTGGACTAGACAGCATTCCTGGCGGTGGCGCCGAAATACTTGTCGATTGGGTGCGTCAAAAATTAAATTGCTATAGCAAGGCAACTTCAGAAGAGTGGCTTGGTGTAATGCAGTGTGCGCATGAATCCGGTCTTCGCAGTACGGCAACAATGATGTACGGCACCGTCGAAGGACACGAAGAACGTGTTGAACATCTGATGCGGATACGGCAGTTACAGGATAAGACGCACGGTTTTACGGCTTTCATTACGTGGAGCTATCAACCGTTGTACACGGAACTCGATGGCGTTGAAGCGACCGGAGTCGAGTATCTCAGGACGTTGGCATTGGCACGATTGGTTCTGGATAACGTTGATAACATTCAGGCTTCATGGGTTACCCAAGGAGGGAAAGTTGGTCAGTTAAGTTTGGCCTATGGAGCGAACGATATGGGAAGTGTAATGATTGAAGAGAACGTTGTGCGGGCGGCCGGCGCGTCGTACTGCATGGATGAGCTTGAGATCGTTCGTAATATTGAAGACGCTGGATTTATTCCGAAGCGTCGAAATATGCATTACGAAATGCTTGGCGATCCAGTATTCCGGGTTCGTGATATTCCACGGATGACGGAATTGTCAGTTGCAAAAGCCGATGGCGATACATCTTTTCCTGATGAGCTCGACCGATACGCAGCGCGAAGTGCGGTCGGGAAGAAGCGACAACTTGCTAGGACGCCGTCTGATTAAACGGTATAGCTACCTGCTATTTCGCCCAAAAGACAGTGCCTGGTAATCGCTATCATGCCCGTTGGGTTCTACCGATCACATCACCACCGATTAGAGATGGCTGGGTCGAGATCGTAGATGACATGGTAACGGCTATTGGAGCATCTAAATCAGCCGAGTCTTTTGTTTCCTCCAGCATTGATCTTAGTGACGCAATCATTATGCCGGGCGTTGTCAATGCTCACACGCATCTTGAATTGTCAGGATCGAGCGGGCGTATTCCACGTGCGACGTCAATGCCACAGTGGGCACGTGCCGTTATGAACGAAAGGGCGAGTCTTATTTCTCAGAGCGGATCGCGACTGTCATATGTGGCGAGCGAGTGTCGAGATGTCGGGACCGCCTTAGTTGGTGATATCTCTAATGCTTTGGAGTTGCTTGATACTTTTAAAACTAAATCTATTGATGCGACGCTGTTTCACGAGTTTCTCGGTTTTGATGTCGAAGCTGATGAAGCCGAAACCCTTATTGAACCATTAGCCCGACATGTTGCCGAGTGTGTGAATGGTGGTATTCAGATCAGGGCGGCAGCGCATGCGCCCTATTCAGTCTCAGCTGAATTATTTCGCGCGATCGGTCGGTTGCCAGGTCCGCGGTCAGTGCATCTTGCTGAATCGGAAGAAGAAGTGGAATTTCTCATTTCTGGTAAAGGGCCGTGGCGAGATATTCTCGAAGAACGTGGTCGTATGAACCGCGGATGGATGCCTCCTCGTGCGCGTCCGGTGGATTATCTTGAATCAGTTGGTTGGCTTCGAGAGGATACGATCGTCGTACATGGTGTCCAGCTGATTGACGACGAAATTGACCGGTTAGTGGAAGCTGGTTCGACGTTGGTAGCGTGCCCGCGGAGTAATGATTGGACAGGAGCCGGTGTTCCGCCGATTGCTAAATTTTATGCAAGAGGTCTGCGGGTTGCCATTGGAACGGATAGTCTCGCGAGTGCGCCGGATCTTAATATCTTTAAAGAAATGACAGTGGTTCGACGATTGGCGCCAGATATACCTGCGCGACAGATTCTACAGAGCGCAACAATTGTCGGAGCGCAAGGACTCGGTCGTGGCCACTCTCACGGAGCTATTGAACCAGGCAGGCGGGCAGCTCTTATAAGGGTTGAACTTCCAACTGGCATTTCCGATGTGGAAGAATATTTGCTGAGTGGAATTGAATCCACGTCGATTCGATGGCTTGAAGACATCGACGTTGGTTAGTCGGCGGATTGTTAGCTTTTGTTTTAGTAATTCCTATGTTTTCACGTTTGCAGAAGTATGCTTCGCTGGTACGTTTTAGCCATACGGTTTTTGCGCTTCCATTCGCTCTGACAGGCGCATTGTTCGCGAATGAACAGACCGGGTTGCTATGGGATCGCGTTGGATGGATTCTACTAGCGATGTTTTTGGCTCGGACAGCGGCGATGGGATTCAACAGAATAGTTGACGCGAGATTTGATGAACTGAATCCGAGAACAAGGACTCGGGAAATTCCGCAGAAAGAAGTATCGATTTCGGAGGCAAGCGCGATTGTTCTTGTTAGTGCGATAGCCTTTGTTGCTGCGACGTATCCACTCGGAGAACTTTGTTTTGTGTTGTCTCCCGTCGCTCTTGCAATAGTGTTTTGGTACTCTCTCGCCAAGCGGTTTACGCACTACACGCAGCTATTCCTCGGCGTCGCACTGGCCGTAGCCCCTGTCGGTGGTTGGTTGGCTACCGGTGGTGGTGGTAGTTGGACACCGTGGTTGCTTGCGGTGGCGACGGGGGTTTGGGTGGCCGGGTTTGACATTCTTTATGCTTGTGAAGACCTCGATTTTGATCGTACGCAGGGACTTCGATCGATTCCAGTTCGTTACGGTGTAGCACGATCATTGTGGATATCAAGAGGATGTCATGTCGTAACAGTGTGTGCATTAGGGGCATTGGCTTTGGTGATGCCACTAGGGCCGATGTATCTTGGAGGAGTGGGCGCCGTTGCCCTGCTCTTAATATATGAGCAATCTTTGGTCACCGTGACTGATCTGTCTCGAGTGAAGGAGGCTTTTGATTTGAACGGTTATGTCGGATTGTTGTATCTGTTTTGGACGGCAGGGGCTCTCTATGTCGTCTAGGCCGAGGCGAGTTGCAATAGGGATTACGGGCGCGAGTGGAGCACTTTATGCGGTCCGGACGGTATCGTCACTGCTGGCCTTAGATGTTCAGGTGGAGCTAGTTGTATCAGACCTCGGGCGCCGACTTTTACGTGATGAGCTTGGAGCAGAGGCCTCTGCTGACAAATTGGCTTCGTATATTTCCGATCGCTATGGCGGTACGATTCCGTCGGATCAGTTTGTAATCCACGGCAACAAGGATGTTGGCGCGACCATCGCGAGTGGAAGCTATTTATGTGATGCGATGGCAATTGTTCCGTGTTCCATGAAGACACTAGCAGGAGTAGCGCATGGCTTATCACGCAACCTCATTGAGCGGGCGGCTGATGTGATGCTCAAAGAACGTCGGCCTTTAGTTGTTGTTCCGCGAGAAACTCCTATGAGCCTTCCGCAACTCAGAAATATGGTGCTCTGTTCGGAGGCAGGTGCTCAGGTGTTGCCTGCGATGCCTGCTTTCTACCAGAAGCCAGAGACCATTGACGATCTCTCAGATTTCATGGCTGGAAAAATTTTGTCCTGCCTTGGTATTGAAAATAATCTATATCCAGCATGGACAGGGTAATTGATAAGGCACCTGAGCGCATCGCAGGGATGTTTGATGCGATTGCAGGACGCTACGATTCGTTGAACAGGTTTCTAAGCGTCGGCTTTGATCGTCGCTGGCGCAGGCGCATGGTGAGTTCGCTTGGATTAACTGAAACTCAAACCGTTCTTGACCTGTGCACGGGTACGGCTGATGTGGCGATTGCTTTGTGCAAGGCAGAGCCTTCATGTCGTCGGGTTATTGGGGTCGATTTTTCGACGGAAATGTTGAGGCAGGGTCAGAACAAACTCAATACTCAGGGTTTAATAAGTAAAGTGCATTTGCTTCGCGCGGATGGGACCGCGGTCCCGTTGCCGTCTGATTCGGTCGATGCGGCGACCATAGCTTTCGGCATTCGAAATATTCAAAATCCGATGCACGCGCTACTGGAAATTCGGCGAGTGATTCGTCCCGGCGGTAGGTTGGTAATTTTGGAGTTTGGAATGCCGAGTATCCTTGGTATTCGGGCATTGTATAGGTGGTATTTTCGA
>CAZWKO010000011.1:0-20177 GCA_964634925.1 uncultured Vicinamibacteraceae bacterium | reverse complement strand
CCACCATTCGACCCGACGAAGGCATTTGGCGATGACAAAGGCTGCCAAAAGATTGCCAGCAGTAAGGTAGCAACCAATAACTAATCATTAAGAAAAATCTATTTATTGCCATAGCTTGCCACGGCATTAGTGGAAGGGACGCACCATGACCAAGAAACCACGAGACCTCAACGAATCAATACGTCGTGCGTCAACGGAACTCCGACGGAAACCGCTCTTACGAAACGAAGGCCGTGACCCGGACAAACTACCGTCCCCTGTCGTCGAGCGACGACTGTGCCCTGAAGCGCCATCACTCACTGGCACCCTCCAGCCAGCGGTACCGGGCGACGGTCAGTGCTTCACTCACTCTCGCCATCATCCGGTTGCTCGGGGTGGGGAGGGGCAAACTCCCCGCAGGACTCGACCTGCATTCCGGCCAAAACCGATCAGACGTTAAACGCAGTTTTCCTTAAGGGGTTAGTTATGGGACGACGTGGGCCTCGACCGAAGGCCGAAAAAACAGCACCGATTTCAATGTTGCGAACTGTTTCTACAAGTGCTCCACAACCGCCCGTATGTCTCGACGCGTTTGAACTGGAGTGTTGGCAGGAATTGATGGTGACACTTGGTTCAACACAACACCTTGCACCTGAACACGTGCATATCTGCGAGCTGGCCGCGCGTACCCTGGCCGCGTTGCGTCGCGCTGATGCGATACTCGCCAAAGAGGGGTGGTTCACGACGGCCTCAACGGGCTACAAGATGCAGCACCCGGCGGTGGCGGTCAGTTTAAAGAACCGCGCTTTACTCAAGACCTTGTTGGTTGAGTTGGGTGCCACGCCTCTCAGCCGTGATCAAGTCACACCACCAGCCCCAATGATGGGCAGCAAACTCGATGCGTTTCTCAAGAAAGCGAGCCAACCGTGAACACCTACACCGCACTC
This sequence comes from uncultured Vicinamibacteraceae bacterium, assembly GCA_964634925.1. Taxonomy (GTDB): domain Bacteria; phylum Acidobacteriota; class Vicinamibacteria; order Vicinamibacterales; family UBA8438; genus DTWD01. Next base: position 19,251 of record CAZWKO010000011.1, on the reverse strand, counting down.
GAACAACAACGAACGAAAACGACCGCCGCCGGTCAAGATGCTTGATGACTATGAGTGGTTCTTCAGTTGGCTACAGGCGCAAGAAAAGTTTTGTAAGACGAAATAACCCGCGATACGCTCCTGCTAACTAATCTCTCTCGGAGGATAAATTCATGGATTCACGTTCGGATAGGGTTCGTCAAGTTTGTTATGTTTGGTTCGGATATGGAGTTTGCATTTATTTAGTTGTGGAATCCCTTTCCGATCTCTTCAACATAGGGACAGGATTACGGTTTGTTGATTGCTTCATATTGTTTATCCTCTTTCGCGAATGTTTAAAAATGGACAAACTCTGTGATGTACTCGTGGCGGCAGACAAAGCGTCAAGCAAATTCGAGGAAGAACGTATTGAAGCGTTACAGGAAAAACTAGAAGAAGCAGATAGAGCGCTTAGCAACAGAATTGACTGGTTGAACGACAACGTCAAACTCAAACCGTCGCCCCTCAATTAAATGATTGCTAAGTTTGCCCCCAGTAGCTCACACGGCAGAAACAGTGTTGCGGATAACGTGAGTACCAAATCTTTAACGGATATCCGGATCGCCTCCAAGCATTCGCAAGAGTAATTCTTGCTTCAAGCGTTCTGGTGACAGCGGTGGCAACGGTTGGCCATTTGATGTCGCATCGCCTGTTTGCGTGTTCGCAGACTGTGAAGCGTCAGAAGGAGTTGGGCGAGGTGGGCGACAACCAGACCTAGGCGCTTGTCGTGAAGGTCTGATAGTTACTGGTTTAGGGAGAGCCTCTCATCGGATCAGTGAGAGGACATCGGCTTGAACATCCCCTCAGGAAGACCCAGTTGTACCGCATTGAGCAAACCACCATCGGCGTGATCCAGGATGTGACAGTGGAAGATCCACGTGCCAGGGCGGTCGTCGTCGAACTGCACGAGAAGCTGGCGCGTTTCCTTGAAGGGGATGTCGACGGTGTCTTTCCACTCCAGTGGACGCACGGGCTGTCCGTTCTCGTCGAGCACCAAAAAGAAGAAACCGTGAAGATGAAGGGGATGCGACCATGGGGTCGTGTTTTCGACGGTCCACAGTTGCGTTTCTCCCAGCTTAGCCATTACGGGCTTTGCCTCCCAAAACGGGATACCGTTGATGCCATACTCAAATTTCTTGTCGTACTGATCTTGTCCCAACGTTAGCTCTAGTTTGATTTGTGTCGCACCCTCCGCATGAAATGGTTCGATCTGCCGTCGTAGTTCAGGGAGCGGAGGACTCTCGTACACCGGAATGTCAGACATCGTGATGTCGATAAGATCCTCGTTATTGCGGAGTTCGATAGTCCCGTAGCCGCGGTTGTGCAGTTGCGACTTAACGATTAGTTGGCTGCCGGGTTCAGCCTTGGGCACTACAATCACATCAGCCCGCTCACCCGCGCCCAGAACGATAAAGTCCTGCTCGACGGAGTACTCGAGGAGTCCCCCATCGCCACCGATCTTTGTAAACCGATGTCCTTCACCCATATCCAGCTTGAAGTACCGGCTCTTGGCAGCATTGATCACTCTCCAGCGTTGCGGTGCGCCGGACCGAGCAATCAGTGATGGCATCTTTTTTCCATTGACGAGCACATGGTTGCCCTCCCGTCCGAACGCCATACCAGTCGAGCCACCGCTGTCGGGTGATTCAAGAACGCCCTCGTCGTCCAAACCAATATCACTCAACAGCACAACCAGATCATCAGAGACACCAACGTTCTCGTTAGGGTCTTCCACGAGGAACGCACCGTAAAGGCCGAAGCCGACTTGCGCAGCCGACATGACATGCGGGTGATACCAGTAAATCCCAGCATCAGGCACAACGAAATCGTAGGTAAAAGTACCGCCCGGCTCCACCGGTGGTTGGGAGTACCCTGGCACGCCGTCCATCTCGATCGGAATCCGTAATCCGTGCCAATGAATTGTGGTCGAGGTCGGGAGGTTGTTCGTGAAGTGTACTATGAGCCGATCGCCGACGTTTACTCGGACGAGCGGTCCTGGAAGCAGGCCGTTGTAGGTCCATGCCTTGACCGTCAAGCCGGGCGCTATTTCGACCGTCGCCACCCGTGCTTCCATTTCAATCTCGACGACCGTTGGATCCGGATTCAGGTCGGGCGCTTCCGGCAACCTTATTTCAACATCCCACCCGATGGGTTGCAGTGAATCGTTCTTGACAACTTGGCCCGAAAGCAGACCCGGAAACATTACCAGCAGCGCACAGATTCGACACAGCTGGTCGGTCGACCTCTCGATCATGATGCTCCTTCGCCTACCTCTCCCTACCATTGTTAGCTGATTCTACCGGAGTAACATTCTGTCAGTTTTCGGGCGTGGAGATCACGAAATATCGTTGAAGCCAGCACGCCCCCGCGCTACGCTATTGTGAACTGTAGGGAGCAAAGATGACCGAAAAAGAGGTAGCCGTCGAAGCGATGAAAGGCATCGTAAGTGGTCTCGCAGCTGGTGGCTACAGCATAGACCCTGACGAAGTGGCAAGAAAAGCAGAAAGCGTAGCCTACTCTATGGAGAAGAAAGGTCTGTTCTACTAATTTTTTGACCCCCATTTTGACCCCCATTTGGACTGGATTCATGTGGGAAGGTTGGACGGCACTGTAAGTTTCCTGAGCAAAACGTCCAGTGCCGTCCACACAATCCGCGTGCATGGACTTCGTAATCAGCAGGTCAGCGGTTCGAATCCGCTCGTCGGCTCCAGTATTTCCTAGAGAAAGCCAGCTTACGAAACAGTCATGCGGGCGGAACTACTGTTTGCCCCCTCATTTTGAGCCCCAGTAACTCACACGGCAAAAATAGTATTGCGAGATGACGTGACCGCACCCGCGTGACTAACTTCTGTGGACTTGCGAACCTTTAGCGAGAATCCCCACTGTAGATGGATGGCGGTGTCGGCGTATACGGACTTCCATAGCGACCGTAGGGGTTGTTCACACTGTCCGGTGAAAACCGATTTCCGTATCGGCCAAATGGATTGGCAATCGAATCAGGATCGAACCGGTTCTTACTCAGGGTGCCGAGGTACTTGCCATTGGGAGCGTACAGTTTTGGCGGATTGGTCGCGTACGGATTGTTGGCACTGTTGGGACTGAACCGACTGCCATACCGTCCGTACGGATTGTTGACACTGTTCGGCGCGTAGCGACTACCGTACGGCCCATACGGATTCGTAATCGAATCAGGTAGATACGGATTGTCGGTGAGCTGGCCGAGATAGGTGCCGTCGGGTTGTGGCGTGTTCACACCAAAGCGACCGAACACGCTGTCCACGAACGACTGCGAGTCATTCGTTTGTGCGGTGGAAGGTAGAGCGATGAAAAACGTGAGTGCAACGACGGGAAGTAAACGTATCATCAGTATCCTCCTCGACAAGTCTGGTGACCGGTACCAGATTCAGTATTTATGCGCTACTACTGTTTCTAATGCAAACCCCGTGCCATACAGAAAGGCTGTGTTTTGGGACAGTTTCTGGCGGTGGCGTCGCCTGAACAGGACAACACGCGGGGACAGATGTCATCGCCCGTTGAATCCCCCACCGCCTCGCAGTAGGCTGACCGTGTGATCGCACTGCGACGTTCGCTCCTCGTCCTTATTCTGATCGCGCTGACCTGGCCAGCACGGGCACCTGCGCAAGTCGGCGAGGTCTTCACCGCCCCAGTCACACGCGTAGCCGACGGGGACACCATCACTGTGGCACGGGCTGGTGACGCGGTACGCATCCGGCTCGACGGCATCGACACCCCAGAAACCAATCAACCGTTTGGCCGTGAGGCTACCGCGTTTCTCTCCGCACGCGTCCTGCACCAACACGTGACCGTCACCGTCAAGGATGTTGACCGCTATGGGCGGTTTGTCAGTCGTGTCTCCGTTGGCAGTGAGGATCTTAGTCTCGCATTAGTCGCCGCTGGACTGGCGTGGCACTACGTCCGGTATTCCGATGATGCAGCTCTTGCACGCGCCGAAGCGGACGCGCGCACGAAGCAGACTGGGCTGTGGACGCAGGCGACACCCGTTGCACCATGGGAGTTTCGGCGTCAATCACGACGGCGCTGAACCGCCCAGGGTGGTGTGGTCTGAACCGTCGCCGTGCACAACTCCGAACCCAAAACAGCCTCTTTAATATTTTTTTTCAAAGAATCCACCCCCTAAAGGGGGTGCTTCATTGTCCTGCCGTTTGGGTTACGTTCGCCACTTGACAAGACGCTATCGTCGAGTGCAACCATAGAAATACGGAGCGCACCAAACGGTCGCTTCTTCATCAATAACCGAACGCTAGGCAGTGACCTACCCTGTCACACCAATAGGCTACGCTGTCTTTTTACCAGAAACCGGCAAGGAGGTTCCTATGGGAACAACTTCGGAGAACACCACAAAATACGTCTCGTTCTTACTCGACGAAACCGGGTCGATGCATAGTATTAAAGAGGACACCGTTGGAGGTTTCAATGAGTACGTTGATACTCTCAAAGAAGACGGTGACGATATTGCCTTTAGTTTGGTTAGTTTCAACAGTAACGGGGCGAAGTCACGATATGTGGCCGAACCCATCGACGCGGTGCGCCCTCTCACCAACGAGAACTATCGACCTGATGCTATGACTCCGCTCATCGACGCATCGGTCAAAATCATCAAGGCCACTGCCAAGGCCGTAAAGAAACGGAAAGATGACCCCTTAGTACTTGTCGTTATACAAACCGATGGTTATGAGAATTGTTCTCGAAAACACACGGCCGCTGATCTGGCTGCGCTTGTTAGAGAGAAAACCGAGGCAGGTTGGGAGTTTGTGTTTCTCGGCGCTGGACTCGACGCATTCGATGCCGCACAGCGTGCTGGGGTTCGGATCGATCGGAAGAAGACGATTCAATACGACAGGGACTACTCACGGGCAGTCTTCCGTGAGACAGCGGCGAACAGTCGTGAGTTTCTTAAGTCAGCTGATCGGGATTGGCTGGACTATTCTGATGAACAACGCAGCAAGGTGCGTGACAAACAGGCAACGTAGAAGGGTGCGTCATCCCAAGTGTCAGAGTTATTGACCACGTGGAAAAGAGCCACAGGCCGTAATGCAGACGTTTTTGTCGTTGATCGAGTTATTAACAACCGCGTTCTGGCTACTGTTGTTCATACTTGCGGCCTGGCTTTATGTACGGACTCACGCGAACCCGCGGGTGGGCGTTGTCCCATCCGCGGGTAGGTCCTCTCCGGCTGTAGTAAACACTCAAACGTATCGAAGAAATTCAGCACCCCGAAAACTGGTACGCCAGAAAAGCAACCGAACCAGACACAACGTCCTTTCGACACGTGGCGGTCCTGAACCGCTAAAGTTTGAAGATTTCCACAATGGAAACGATCACCGACAGGGGACGTATGAGCAATTCGATAATGGCATCAGCACACGAGAATGTCCTGGGCAGCGGTCTGGATACGACCGCAACATTCTGATCGTAAACTGTGAAAACGCGACACGAGGACGAACGGTTCAACGCCGTCGTGCTTGACGTGGAGAGCCGTTCATTAAGGCTGGTAGAGATGAGCGAGACGCGTTACGCTATCGCACATGTCTGAACAGGAGAGTTGCTGATGTCGAAAATGGAACAGTTGCAGGAAGTCTGGGACGCGAAGGACTTAGACGGCGTGCTGGGTATGGTTACAGACGACTATGAAATGAGAATTCTTCATACGAACCAAACGCTGAAAGGGCAAGAAGCGCGTGACTACCTGAAGGAGATGGTGCTTGATGAAGGCACCGTGTCGTCTGACTTCAGAATCATCTATGAAAATGACGACTGTGCGGTGACGTATGAGAGGATGACAGGCGAATTAAACGGGCAAGTGAGCATCGTCCAACTATTTCGTGGGAGCAAAATCTCGTATCACGAAATAAGTCTGATTGAAGACCCTAAGTGACGACATAGAAGTTTTTGACCCCATTCCAACCCGTTGTTTAGTAGTCCGAAGCTGTTAGTGAGGCTCGCAAGATCTCATGATCGTTCCGCTGAACGATATGGCCGTTCGCGTAGGCCGGATGCACCCAATTAAATAATCGGTCGGCACAATGTCCCCGCGCTGGTTGAGCCGTCGGAGCAATCAGGTCGGTACGATCCAGTTCAACGTAACCCTGAGGCGTGAATCTCGCGATCACCAATTGACCATCGTCGCTATTGACGAAATAACGGTCTCCATTCCGAACAAAGAATGCAGACGCGCACATCTCCTGCATCGTCAACTGATCACTCATCCATAGTCGTTCACCAGTGCGCGCATCCAATCCACGCAACTCTCCATACGAACCGACACCGTACACGTAATCGTCAATGACAATTGGTGTTGTTGTCATCGAATGAAGTCCGTCGGTTTCGTCGGCGTTCGGGCTGTTGCTCGACCCCTTCCACAGCAGTTCAGCCCTAGGACTATCTGCGTTTAGCCGCATCATCAACGAGCCGTTGTAGAGTTGGCTGACGAGAAGATACGAGCCACTCTTGACGGGTGTCGCGATAGTCATTCCGTCACCCGTTTCAAAGGGTTGCTCCCAATATATCTCACCCGTCTCTGGAGACAACGAGGTCAAGCCGGTCGGATGCCAAATAATCAGTTGGCGGACTCCACCAGCCTCATAAATCACTGGCTGACCGTATCCAGATTCAGAGACAACATCGAGTGCTCTCCAGAGTTCCTGGCCAGTCCGTTTATCAAACGCCACGACGAGAGCATCCGGATGACCACCGACAATCGCAATCAGGCGTGAATCATCAACGAGAGGAGCGCTTGCCATTCCCCACGGCGGAACCGACAGGTCGTAGTCTTCTACGTAGTCGACCATCCAATTCCTCGAACCATCAGTGACATCAAAGCTTACGAGTCGCCCGGTTGCGCCCACTACGTACACGCTGTCTTCGTCGACCGTTGGCGTCGCTCTTGGTCCGATTGCATACGACCCCATCAACGCGCGATAGGACGTCTGCCACTCAGCCGTCCACAATTCGCCACCGGTCTCTTCGTCCAACACCAACAAACGTTCCGTCCCATCAAGCGTTCGTGAACTGGAATCTTCTGTCCAGTCCAGCACGAATACACGGCCATTCGCGACGGCCGGCCCCGCGTAACCCGAACCAATTGGGACTCGCCACTTTACCTCTAGGCCATCATCTGGAAACTGGTCGATAATGCCGTTCTCGTGCCAGATTCCCTGACGTTCTACTCCTCGCCATTGCGACCAGTCCTGACCCATTGTGCAAATCGAAGATGCAAAGACGATCAGCATCGAAAACGAGATTTTTTTCATAAGTGGATTCCGCTCTAACGTGATGCTGGAAGGAAATGGTCGAACTCTTCCCCTTAGACGATCTAGCTAGCGCCCGGGTTCAGTAGGGTCGGCGCCATCTCTGGGGGCACCAGTGCCAGAGGAACCCATGAAGAGCGAAGTCCCATCGGGAAATGTAATGTCTCTACCACTACCGCGGCAGACCGGTTCGCAAATCTTGTCCTTGCTCTGATAGCCGCGCACCTGAACCTCAGTGCCAACTGTCAGAATCGTCCTTGTAACTCCCCTTCGTAGAAGGGTGTTCGGTGTACCCGCTTCCAACATCCACTCCTGAGCGGTGCCCTCGTCCATCACGTAAATCCAAGCGTGAGGGTTGATCCAATCGACCCGAGTCACCTCGCCCTGCACTGCAATCGGAAGCTGTGCGTCAAACTCGGCTGCAAAGGCGTGATGCGCGTAGACTGCACCGGCAGTAAGAGTGACCAATAACACGGCAGCCAATAAGAAACGAATGATCGTCTTCGGCATTGTTCTCTAACCCTCCGCTATTTGTCTTCTCGCACCGCTGCTGCAGCGTCCCGGTACCAACTCGCCAACCACTGATCCTCTTGCGCATCAGTGGCTTGACCGCCACCTGCCTCTTCCTGGAGGCGTGCGCCGCGCAACATCAACATCATAGCGAGATTACCTTCGTGACAGGCGTACTCATAGACCAAATCCTCAGTCGAGACCATCTCAAGAGCAGTCGACCACGGAGCGACGTGGCTAGAAGAATCGTCAACCGTATATTCGTAAAGCAAACCACCCTCCGTGCGAGAGAATTTCTCGGTGAGCACCATATCCCTGCTCGTCATTTGGTGTGCGGTGTGTTCGTTAAAGTTCTTCGTTACTACTACCAAGGTGTCACCATCCCAACGACCACGGGAGTCGCCCTTCCACAGACGCATGTCTTCGGGTAGATGTTCACTGTTGTCAAGCGGGATGATGCGGTGGTCGTTAACCATCTCGGTATAAATCGCAACGTAGTCCTCAGTCTGAAAAACCTCCATGATGTTGTTGTACGCTCCCGGTGTCATCGGAGGACCGGAGTTAAAACCTGTGATGCAACGAACGGAAGTCGGTCGATCGGCCGGTGTGGCCGGTGCTTTTCCCCAGGTGTCGTATCGAGACCGCGCTCGCTGAATACCTGACTCAGTAAAAGCCGGAAGTCGGCCGTCTGGTGGATCGACAATCAGAGAGGTCCGCATGGTGCCAGACATCTTCACACCATTATCAATAAAGAATGCGTTGTAACCGACGTCGACGTCACTTTGACTTTCGGTATATTCATCGCGGTTTATGCCGGCAATGCGATCCTCACGGGCCTGGGCTCTTTCCGACTCGTACTCCGCTACTTCTTCCGCAGTGAGAAACTCTTTATCTTTGAAACGCTCAGGACGCTGAAAAGGAGTGGACGACCGGAAATCCCATCTACCTCGTAAATCCGGGTCACCCCAAGAAGTCTTCTGATCTTGTCCAGCAGTCGCAGGCATGGCTACCAAAACCATCAAAACAACAATGCTTACGTTGGCAATCAGCTTCTTGGTCCGATCAGTCATGGCTACTCTCCTCCGATGCTTCCCGATAAAACGTCATCTCCGATACCACTCACCGAACATGGCTTCCTCGGCGAACGGAATGCATTTGAATTCCAGAAGTCGCGCATCTTCCTCAAGCCGACGATACAGTGGCATCGATATCTTCCAGGGACGAGTGAAGACCTTCGGGTCTTCGATAGTCGCCTCATAGAAGAGCGCGTTTGGGCCGATAGGCGTATAGCGCTCCTCAACAACGAGTTCCTCGCTATGGAAGTTCCCTGAACTGTCAAACCAAGTGTCCGGCATTTGTGACGTCACGTCGACGACCAATGTCTCACCCTCCCAGCGGCCTAAGCCATATCCCATCCAGGATGGCAGGTCTGCCTCCGTTCCCGGTCGGTCCATACGCACCGCACGGGTCGACGAGGTGTACTCGTAGGCAAACATTATTGCCGTTGGAGTTTGAACAATCTGGAACGGAAAAGGCATGTACGTGGCGCGCGGGATGCCGGGCATGTAGCACTTGACCGCTGGGTCACGTTCGAGCCAGTTGTCACGGTTGTCGTTTCGCGTCGCTAGCGCTTCCGGGTGGTAGGGGATCTCGCCACCCTCTACAACACCAAGTCCCGCAGGAATAGCCCCTACGGCACCAAGTTCAACTACTGGCCCCATGCGGGCAGTATGAGGCTCAATATCCCAATGCGCGGAGCCAATCGCCTGCCAAATACCATTTAGGTCGGGATTACCATCAGGCGTTTGCGGTACCCGATACGCCGTATCACTAGGCTGAGCGCTGGCGCCACCCGCCAGAATCGACACGGTTGCCACCACGAGCGCAAACACCAAGTACCACGGCTTACTTTTCATTGCCATAACTGACATATCGCGCACCCGGTAAATATACCTCACGCTGCATAAAACATGGAGCAAACCGCCACGACTAAATATTGCCAACTGACGATAACTTTTATTACTGAGCAACTACATAACTGTGGCAGTTCACTGTCATCTACTGAGCCACAGTCCTAATCGAGGCTAAATTGTTGAGCAGGTTTCTAGCCCATGTGGCCGTACGCATAGTGTCCATTGCCACTAAATTTTCAAAATCTCTTGTGATGTTATAGGCGTAAAGATCTCCCTGCTCTTCCGCTCCCATACGTGGGAACACAGACGCCACCAGAAGTAGGTAGTTGGCTATCACGCACGATAATAGGCATGGAATTCTCTGCCCAGTCGAGGTAACGCGGGATATCCGAGGTGTTTATGTGAAGAACTTGACTTACTGATGATTGGCCGTGAGTCAGTGTCGGAACAAAAACAGCCATAACGACCATGCAAGCGATAACATTTCTCATGACATTCTCCTAAATTGACTGCACTTAGCAATCGCTAAACAACTCAGATCAAAACGGTCGAATTATTTGACTGCCATGACAACCAATCATGAGGAAACTTCGTCGCCACAGGATAGGAAATAAAGTTTTGCGCTTCTCAATAAGACAAAGTAGGCTGCCGCAAGATGCCAGATCAGGTAAAAGCCGCACTCGTATTGGGTGCCTCAATCATCATCGCCTCGATCGCTTACGCAAGGCTCTCGAATTACTTCAGCCCGTGGGAGTCATGTATGCGCTGGGAGGTTACACGGTATGAAGAATCGCAAACGGACCCTTCTCTTATCTACTCACTCGCTTTGACCAGCTGTCGAGATGTCGCACGATAGTCGTCTAATACGTTATTAACTTTCAATTCGCTTTGGTGAGAACCTACTAATCGTTTCTTATCATCCACAACTCTTTAACACTCTGCAATAACTACAAACACATGGCGTGCAACCCCTTACAAAGCCAACGAGAAAAACTCGAACAAGCAAAACACCTCGCGAAAGACAATGAAGTCGAGGAACATGTAAACAAGCCGGCCGACGCCCCTACGAAAGAAGACGCACGTGACCCCGAAAATCAGTCGGCAAAGCTACCTCGGCGTCCAGAGAAAAACCTCCCAGTCCCGTAACGGATCAGGCCCGCCTACTGCCGTATCCATCGGAAGGCCGGTCTTACCCGAATACAGTGCAAGCAGCGGCAAGCGATCATCTCCCAAAATCTCTGTGGCTCGCATCGCATACGTTGCATCACCGATACGTAGCCATCCATCAGTGTGTCCGTCTCTCACACGCTGCGCCCAATATCCTCCATCTGGCCGGGTCGCGGTAATCACACCATCAGAAGTTCCAACGTACGAAAGATAAATAACAAACGGCGGAAAACCTCCCTGTTTCATCAGGAGATTTGGCCCCACATCATTCACGGTACTAAAGTCATTTGGGGGAGGCGTATCCGTTCCACCGATTATCACACCGGGCGTGCGCTGAAGGCCTTGATTCCCTGAGTAAGGAGCGGTGTACATCCAACTCGCCACACCAACTAGGAATACCAACCCTAAAATCTTCAGTCTACCGTTCATCCTGCATCCTCCAAGCTCGCTAGACAAGAGAACAATATCCAGCTTTTGTAGCCTAGCCTACCGTGGCGTTCATGGTGGTTCAACGAAGAGGTTTACGAACTCTCGTTTCCCCTTTCAGTACCAGTGGAGTTTTGACAACACTCGACAGACACAAACTGAGTAGAATTGTATCGATGAACGTGCCGAAAACCGTGGAGGCCACCAGTGAAGCGAATGACCGTTATCCCATTTCTCATCCTTGCCGTCCCAGGGTCATTGCAAGCCCAATCAGTGGAAGATGAGATAGCTCGCGCCGTTATGGCTGCCCCTCCAGCATTAACGGCAGAAGCTGGCGTCGTTCGACTCGCTGATAACGGCAGTCATGAAGTGTTAAGAGAAAGCTCGAATGGACTTGTCTGCTACGACCGTTCCAACGAACCGGGCCGAGACTTCAGCACCCAATGTACCAACGTCGGCAACCTACGACGTGCCGGACAGAACCACCGAGTCAGAATGTCCTCTGCGAATGCCGAGGAAGCCAATGCGATGTTCACATCTCAAGAAAACGATGGAAGCCGAGAAGCACCTGAATTTGGCAGCGTCTGGTACACCCTAAACGGAACTGACCAAGAGTCTGCAAGTAGTAATACTGCGCACATCACGATTGCCGTACCGTTCTCTACAAGTGACACACTTGGGTTACCCAGTGAGGGCAGTTATAGCCAAAGTGGTTCGTGGATCATGGAGGCTGGCACTTCCGCCGCACACATTATGATTCCCGGTCGATAATAATTCTCAGAACCAGCGCATCGCAATAACGGTCATCTCGCTACTAGACGATCTAATGAGAGGTTGATATGGCAACAACATGGTCCATTAAAGGTGACTACATGGAAGCCTGTAGTTGTGATTTATTGTGTCCCTGTATTACGAGCAACATGGTCGCACCTGCCACTCACGATTTCTGCAAAGCTGCCATGGCCTTCAACATTCAATCCGGTGATTTCGGGGCAACCTCTATGAGCGGTGTGCGTTTCGCATTGTTTATCGAATCAAAGGCCATCATGGCCGACGGAGACATCATCGCCGGTGTCATTGTCGATTCGAGCGCTACGCATGAACAAACTGAAGCAATCGGAGCCATCGTCAGCGCTGCCGGCGGAGGACCGTTAGCAATGCTGGACCCCCTTATTGGTGATTTCAAAGGGATCGAACGCCAGCCCATTGAATTCCATAAAGACGGAAAGACTGTCAGTGTCAAAATCGAAGGCATCCTGGACCAAGAGGTAGTGGGTATTGACAGCGCCGTTGAGGAAGGTCAGTGCATCGCTATCGACAATACAGCTCATCCGGTGAATAAAAGATTAAATTTGGCCACCGCCACGAAGAATTTCATGAACGCTTTCGGCATTAAATGGAATGAGGATTCCCAACAAACAAATGGGCACTTTGCGCCATTCGATTGGAGTGGAGAGGCCAACTAAACCCGACCGATCAGCCTTATAGAGCGTCCTACTGAACGATACGAAGCAATGACAGAAAGAAAAAGATAGGCTTTACGCGCGAACCATGAAAGACGCCATCGCCAACGCCCTCGCAGAAAGCCAAGCGCGAGAATTAATGGTGTACCTACTCGGCAATGTCCCTGGACTACCCCCTATCGTTCAAACATTTCACATCGCCGGCATCTGCATCGTCGTTGGTTCGATCGTCATGATCAACCTTCGCTTTCTGGGCATTGCGGTGCCAAGCCAAAACATCACTGAAATGCTCGACCGCTTGATGCCATGGATGTGGTGGGCACTTTTGGTCAATGTGCTCAGCGGGCTCGTCTTTGTTATCGCACGGCCTCTCCGCTACTTCTACAACCCGGTATTTCCCTACAAACTTGCACTGTTGATACCGGCTGTCATTTTGGCTTTTCTCGTTTATCGACTTAACAGGTCGGAACAAAAGTACTGGGAAACATCATCTAGTCGACTCCGATACGGGCAGTTTATTGCGACTGTTTCCCTGGCACTCTGGGTTGGTGTCATCATCTCGGGTCGATGGATCGCCTACTGGGATTACCTTCCTTTCTTTTATGAGTAGTAATTAAATGAACGAAGAATCGTCCGTCCCCTTCACAGAATTTTGGTCATGGCTGCAGTCATTGCCGCTTTCAGAGCATATTGGCTTTACCTGGTGGTTTCCGCTTCTTGAGTCCATTCATGTGCTGGCCATCGGTCTCGTCGTCGGAACAATCTTGATGGTCGACCTTCGTTTGCTCGGTCTTGCGGCGGTCCGATATCCGGCCAGCCGTATCACACTGGAACTCGTACCGTGGACCTGGCTGGGATTCGTCGTGGCGTTTATTACCGGTTTCGGATTGTTTATGGCAGGAGCAACAAGATACGTTGAGAACCCAGCGTTTCAAATCAAGTTCATGCTGCTCCCTCTTGCAGCGCTCAACATGGCGTGGTTTCAATTTCGAACAATGCGAACAATTTCGTCTTGGGACGATGCAAACGTACCACCAACCAACGCCAAACTAGCTGGCGCAACGTCGCTACTTCTATGGATAGGCGTCCTCTTAGCTGGTCGCTGGACCGGACACCTGCTTTAGGGCTAAACGAACTGCCGGATGATAACGAGCAGTCCGGCACCGGCCGCCACTGAAAGCACAGCCGGTCTGACATAACCTCGGTCAACGTAGACGGCAGTCCATTTCGACAAGACAAACCCCGTCAACACACTGGGAAGCATCACCAGTGTGAGTTGGATTTCGTATGCACCAAAACGTCCGACGTACCACAGCGCTCCAAGCGACAAAATAGTACCCAATAAAAAAAATCCAGACATCGTGCTGCGAATACGCGCACCTGCAGCATGCTGATACACCAGTGCCATAGGTGGCCCACCGACCGATGCAATCGTGCCAAGTAAACCCGATAACATCCCTGCCACCACGAGTACCGGTCGAATGGGATCAAATCGAAACCCCGAAAGACTCATTCCGACAGCTGACAAAATAAACACACCGATCAGCAGGACCAACTGATCCGCAGAAACAACAAGCAAGATAGCACTGGCCAGCACAGTCCCGACAAGTCGACCAACCATGGCCCACTGAATTCCGTGAAAATCAATTGCAGTGCGCTCACGGTAAACAAGTAATACGGTCAACACGGTCGTCGAAAGCAAAATCGGTCCAGGCACAAACCTGGGGTCAATAAGAATAAGAATCGGCGACGCGATCAGCCCCATTCCAAAGCCAACCGAACCTTGTAGGGTTGCACCGAACAAAACGGTCAGAACGACCGTGAGAATTTCTCCTGGAGACAAAGCGTATCAGTCTACAAAGAAACAGACCCGAATTACGCTTTAGACTTAACTAAATGACTGATGGCGTTGTGGAACCCAAAAATGCTGCGTCGGTAATGCTTATCCGCCCAGGAAATCTCGGCTTGGAGATCTTGTTCCTCCGTAGAAATCCCGAACTAGCTTTTCAAGGTGACCACTGGGTCTTTCCCGGTGGACGCATTGACCCAGACGACACAGACGCTGAGCGACCGCACGATGAACTCGCGACTGCACAAAGAGCGGCCGTTCGGGAGGCTTCAGAAGAAGCGGGCGTCTCTGTCCCCCTCGACTCTCTTATATACGCAATTCACTGGACAACTCCCGTCACGAGTCCCATCCGTTTCTCGACGTCATTTTTTATCGCTCCCGCACCGCCGGAAGACATCGTCATTGACGGAAATGAAATTCATGAATTCCTGTGGCTACGACCAACCGACGCCCTTGCGCGACATCGCGCGCGAACCTTCAAACTTGCCGCGCCAACCTTTGCGCTCATAACCCGCATGAACGCGTTTCGCACGGTTGATGAAGCACTTGTAGGAGTCGCAGCATGGCCAAAAGAGCGACTCATTGGTGAAATCAGAGAGACGGAAGACGGACGTGTTGCACTTTACTACCCAGATATTGCCTATGGGGGTGGCGACCTATCTGCAGACGGACCACGCCACCGTCTCTGGATGGCAACCTCTGGTTGGCACTACGAACGTTCACACTAATCCGTAAGCCTCCAGCACCACATGACCAATCAATTTTAAGCGCGCTATTCTCACGAAGCCCTTACCGGCACCTCATGACAACGTGGATAAACGTTAACGGCCGCGGTTTTCTGACCAAGACCCACATCAAAGGTGACAAAGTTCTGGTCACCATTACGACAGTTATCCACCAAAGAAGAGTTTCAATTGTGTTCGGTCTCGTCACCAACCACCTGCGAGGGTCGCAGTTATCACGGTACCGTCATCAATGTTTGATGAATTTAAGTTCCTAAAAACACGACCGGATCACGGACGAGGTTATTGCCCAGCCAGTGGTTCAATGGTGCCATACATCATGCCACCGTACTCACCATGATCCCAAGTGCCGGCATAACGATTGTCGTAAAACACGACTCGAGCACCAAACTCATCTCCGAGACCAGGAATCGCAAAATCTGTAATCGATATCATCGGTGTATCGCCAGCCCAGACCATCGGTACGACAACCGGTAAAGTCACATCAACATTGCCGTATTTCACCCGAGCATTAAAGCGCCAGCGATCGCCTTCAAGCTTCGACACTTCAGTAATCTCATAACGCTCTGGCAATCCATCCCGACGCTCTCGACCCTCAATCGTGAAATTACCAATAAGCACAACATTGCGCATTTGCTCAGTGAATTCGCGCTCTCGGTCAGTCAACGACGCAAGGGGTACAGACTGACCGGCACCGGTCGCCGAAAAGAACCAGCCTAACGCAAAGGCCCCCAGTAACAGTCCTGCACCCGCTGTGAGCTTTAGCATGTTGTCCCTCTCTACTTTCCTTAAATCATCGGCAAACTAATACGACGGCGATTCTATCGCGGCTTTGTCACACAATCACTCAATAACCCGCGTTGCTTTCCACCGAAGCCAGTGGTCAGCAAGAACAAGAGCAACCATCGCTTCAGCCATCGGAATGAACCTCGGCAGCAGGCAAGGATCATGGCGACCCTTCGTTGCAATCGTCGTTGGGTCACCATCCGACGTCACGGTCTCTTGTTCCTGCGGCAAACTACTCGTCGGCTTCACTGCTGCACGAAGAACGATTGGCATACCACTAGAAATACCACCGAGCATGCCACCATGACGATTGGTCTGGGTAACGATCTCCTGAGAATCAGGAGCCTTCACAAACACATCATTATTCTCCGTACCGCGTAATGATGCGCACCCGAATCCGACACCATACTCAACTCCAAGAACGGCCGGCAGACTAAACAATGCCTTCCCAAGATCAGCCTTCAATTTGTCAAACACCGGTTCGCCAAGACCGGCCGGAACAGATGTCGCCACAATTTCGGCAACGCCACCAATCGAATTCTGTTCAGCACGCAGTTTTTCAATAAGTTCGATCATGGCCGCTGCTTTTTCTGGGTCCGGACACCGCACAATATTCGGCGTGCCATCTGGCATTTGCTCGATATGATCAAGAGTGAGTTGTTCCGGATTCTCCACATCGGCAATTACATCACCGACTTGGCGCACGTAGCCGATCACGCGACCACCAAATTGCTCGCCGATAAGCTTCTTCGCAACCGCGCCGGCCGCGACACGGACCGTGGTTTCACGGGCACTCGACCGACCACCACCCCGATAATCGCGACGACCGTACTTCTGGTCATAACCGTGGTCCGCGTGACCCGGGCGATACTTATTCTTTATATCTTCATAGTCGCGACTTCGTTGATCACGGTTCCGAACCAGTATGGCGATACTCGTGCCAGTCGTTTTCCCTTTGAAGACGCCGGACAAGATTTCTGGAACATCAGGTTCATCGCGCTGCGAAACAATCGCGCTCTGTCCAGGACGACGGCGATTGAGATCCGCTACTAAATCAGACGCACTGAGAGACAAACCAGGAGGGCACCCGTCGATAATGACAACGTTGCCATCTCCATGGGACTCCCCTGCGGTTGTAATCCGAAACAGCTGGCCAAAGCTGTTACCTGCCATGTGGCGATTGTACCTGACCCCACCGCCGACCACACCGGGAACTCAGATGGACAACGCTCACGTGGGTCAAATCCGTATAACTATCCTGACTTTTTGCACCTACTGTGGCGGTTTTTTCCATTGAGATAAAGCGTATGTCAATGCCACTAAAACAATCTCATCAAGCGCAAAAATCGGGTCTGGAATCAATAAGTCAACCAACAACAGTACCGCAACAGCCACAAACAACTGCCACGACCGTAACGTGGTCAGAAACTGAAGCCACATAGCCGCGTTTCGCATCTTCACTCAACGCCCGTTTTTTATGAGCACAAGCAACAGATCAGCTAAATCTCTTGCTCGAACCGATTGTTTTCTCGTAATTCGAGATAACTAACAGAACAGTCTGATGTCACAAAACCGGTCAGCGCCTCTACTCATCAGTCGCGGTCGCAACACCTTGACTGACATCTATGACGGACAGGCTTTGCGCCGTATTCTGAAAACTATCATTCTCAAGCGGGGCATACAGTTCAAGACTGGCTTGCAATAGAACCCCATCGTGCAGCACCTCAACCTCATCAGTAGTGAGACCGGCACGATGAACCATCCAATCCTTGTAGTCAGCCGGTGCAGATACGGCCGTCGACCAGTCTGGCCCAGGTCCCCCCAGTACAAAACGGTCGGGCTGTAGTCGTTCGGCAATGGTTCCAATTAGCCGCCCGTCAACATACAAAGCGGTTTCGCCACGGGCAACGTAATGCGAAAGCGTCACATCGTGCCACTGACCATCGGCACCTGGCACTGGTGACGTGACGGCATTCCCTCCAGCTGATGCATACACCCACCGACCATTCTCAATACTAATGGACGCGTTAAACCGGCGCCCATTTGAGGTCAGCGTGCTTCCTTCAAATTCTCGCTCACCACGACTTGTCGGGACACGAACCCAGTCCACAACGTGATCAACCGTTTCACCACCGATACTGGCGACGGTGCCATCACCGTCCGCACGCACACTAAACGTCAGACCGAAAGAACGCATCGTGTCATCAACTGACAAGGTCATCGGCGACCGATCATTACCTCGTATTCTGGCGAACCCAGCACCCGTTGCCTTTGTCGGCATCGGTTTATTCTCAGCAATCGCATCGAAAAGTGTCGGCACAAACGCATGAAACATTTCAGTGTGGCCAGCCGCATTCGGGTGGATCGGCTCTGGAAAAAACCCACGGGCACATCGTCCGTAGCCGTCATCAATCTCTCCGAGTAAAATAATACTCGGCACATCCCATGCATTGATTTCGATATTGGCTTTTCTGGTATGCGCGTACTCCACCTCATCAAAATCACCACGTGCATACGTTAAGCCGACAATGGGCACAATCCCGTTGTCACGTGCGCGTTTGATTAAGCGCTGCAGACCATCGAGGAATTGACGCGAGATCGCATCCTGCCCATCACGCGAAGGCGAACAACCCACACGAGGAGCTGGGCCAGGTTCTTGGCCCAGCGCACACCGTTTAATGCCTTCATTCCCAAGAGACAGTGCGATCACCACATAACCCGGGTCTACAGGAGTCAAATACCGAGTGTCGGGGTTCGGATCACCTTCTGGCTCAAACCGCGGTGTAATAGTGATTGTGTTGTCACCACCGCGCGATACATTGAGAACCTCCCAACCGCGGGGCTCCAGCAGTTGACGCAATCGTCCTGTGTAACCACCTAACTCAAGTTCATCGCCAGCTCCATTTGGCACCGAGGACCCCCAGAGCGCGATTCTCTTGGGCGGGTCACTGTTGTCACCTGTCTGTGCAAATGACACGCCAGAAACAACAAAAACTAGCAGCAATAGCAACAGAGTGGTCCGTGTATGCGATCGAGTCATCAATAGTCCTTTCACCGATAAACCTTACCCTATTGCGGCAGTTGACT
>CAZWKO010000010.1:0-20600 GCA_964634925.1 uncultured Vicinamibacteraceae bacterium | reverse complement strand
CAAACAGCTGTCAGATGATCCGGAAGTGGCTTCGTTGCGGCAATGATTGAATTACACGGCGTATCGAAGACTGTTCAAAGTGGTGAGAACCCACTCACGATTGTCCACCCGGTTGACCTCGAGATCCCAACTGGTCAACTGCTTTCTATCGTTGGTCCGTCAGGGAGTGGTAAATCGACATTACTGGGTCTGATCGCTGGCCTTGATATGCCGACGACAGGGTCAATCGTGGTAAACGGTACAGACATAACGAGTCTCAGCGAGGATCGTCTTGCAGAGTTTCGCGGCCGGACGGTTGGGTTCGTATTCCAGTTTTTTCATTTGATGCCATCATTGACTGCGTTTGAAAATATACTCGTGCCACTCGAAATTATCGGCGAATCCAATCCGCGTGAGAGAGCGAGAAGTTTGATGAGCGAAGTTGGGCTGACGGGTCGCTCGCATCATTATCCCTCGCAACTGTCAGGTGGGGAACAGCAACGCGTTGCGATCGCCAGGGCACTCGCCAATACGCCCCCAGTCCTGCTTGCGGATGAACCGACAGGGAATCTAGACAGCGCGACGGGTCGGTCCATAATTAATTTGCTCGTTGACGTTAACCGGCGGCACGGCACAACGGTTATTCTGGTGACTCATGATAATGACCTCGCGGCGCAGACCGACGTAACGTTGGTAATGCGAGACGGTCGAACCGAAAAACGACAGGTGTCGCCCAACAGCAGCGGGTGAATTTATTACTAAGGGAGATGCTCGAACTGTAACCGATGACATTTGTGCTGGCGATGGTGTGGCGTGAATTGCGGGCGACTTGGCATCGGCTGCTGTTTTTTTTTCTATGTGTTGCCGTTGGCGTTGGTGGCATTATCGCGATTCGGTCACTTGTACAGAATGTGCGGATTGCACTGGCGTCCGAGGCTCGCAGCCTGACAGCTGGTGATGTCTATCTGAGAAGCGACCAGCCGTGGTCACAAGAAATACGCGATGCGGTGGTGGCCCGACTAGCTGGCATTGCTGATGTTTCACTCACGGAAACAGTCGATACCGTCACCATGGCACGTGTTGTTGCGGATGGTGCTGGACAGACGAAAGTTGTGGAAGTGCGTGCTGTTCAAAGCGGTTTTCCGTTTTATGGTCGATTTGCTCTTGAGAGTGGGCAAGATTATTCCTCGCTGCTTTTGGATGAACGAGGAGCATTGGTTGGCCCGGAAGTATTGTCGCAGCTTGGTATTTCAGTCGGCGATTCGATCGCAATTGGAAACAGTGAATTCACAATCAGAGATGTGATCGTAGCGGAGCCTGGCCGACAGCTGGGCGGGTTTAGTTTCGGGCCGCGCGTTCTTGTGGCTTACGATGATCTCGATCAGACTGGATTGTTAGACCTCGCCATTCGGGCTGAACGCCAAATTCTACTCAAGCTTCCCGAGGCATCGATCACTTCTGTTGTTGATTCACTTCGGGAGGATCTCGTAGAAACGTATGTGAGCGTTGGTTCGTATCGTCGCACGGAAAATCGTATTGAGCGGCACCTTGGTCGCGCTGAGGATTACCTTAGTCTGATTGGGTTTGTGGTTCTGGTTATTGGTGGAATTGGCGTTTGGAGTGTAACCCGTGTGTTCATTCAGCAGCGATTACGCAGTGTTGCGGTGATGAAATGTCTTGGTGCGACAACAGGGCGGATTTTGTCAGTTTATGTCGTCCAAGTGGCTTTGCTCGGGTTTAGTGGGTCATTACTTGGTGCGGCGTTTGCACAAATTGGTCTGATGTCTTTGCCGGATTCGCTGGTTGCTCAGGCTGCTGAGGCGACGGGGTTCGGTGCGGTTTCAATGACGGTGACGAATAGTGCGATTGCGCAGGGCATGCTAATCGGGGTCATGGTGTCGGTTCTGTTCGCCCTCGTACCTTTGGTTGACGTGCGAAACGTAAAGCCGATCATGTTACTCCGCTCAGGGGAGGCGCAACAGATAGGCGTATTCGATTGGCTTCGGGTGGCATTGGTTGGAATCATTGCCGTTTTGTTGGTGTTTGTGGCCAGCTGGCAGGCAGATTCATTTGAGGTCGGTGGGTACGTCGTCGGAGGGTTGTTGTGTGTCGGCATTGTGCTGCATTTTCTGAGTCGGATGTTGGTGCAAGGACTGAAACCGCTTGAGGATGCGCAGTGGTTTCCGTTACGCCATGCGGTTCTTAATCTTCGCCGTCCGGGCAATCAGACGCGGGTCGTTCTGTTGGCTGTCGGCTTGGGCAGTTTCTTTATTGTCGGCATCCGATCCGTGCAAGAGAACTTGGTGACTGCGTTTTCTTTGGAGTTGCGTGATGACATGCCTGACATGTTCATGATGGATATCCAAGAAGATCAGGTTGAGGGCATCCGAAGGGTCTTGGAAAAAACTGCTCTGGGTCCGGAAGGCAACAGCCCTGTTCCAGAATTACTGCCCGTTTTGCGAGCGCGGGTTGTTGGTGTGACTGGGCCGGAAACTGATATCCAAGGGAGAGAGGCTGTCCGTCAGGCCAGGCTTGGTCGTGAGTACACGGTGACCTATCGGGAACGTTTAGCCGCAAACGAGCGTGTAGTAGACGGAAGATTCTGGGACGAGACAGGAACTCAGGGCCCCGAGGTGTCAATTGTTGACGATTTGCTCGAGCGGGGTATCCGACTTGGTGATTTGGTCACAGTTAATGTTTTGGGGAGGCAGTTCACTGCGCCGGTAACGAGTGTACGCACGGTCGATTGGGATGACTCTCGGGCGGGCGGATTTATGTTCGTGTTTCGCCCTGGGACTTTTGATGGTGCGCCACATTCATATATCAGTTTTTTGCAGGGGCCTTCCTTGCGCGAAGATCGGGGTGTCTTTCAGAGCGCTGTCGTTTCTCAATTCCCTAACGTATCGGTTATCGATGGTAGTGAGGTGATTCGTAACATTAGACGGGTTCTTGAGTATGTGGCGGTTGCGATAACAGCCGTCGGCAGTATTGCGATGGTTGTGGGGATGCTAATCCTTGTGGGTTCTGTTGCGATGACCAAGTTTCAGCGGTTGTACGAAAGTGCTGTATTTAAGACGCTTGGCGCGAAATCTAGCGGCCTTGTCGTGATGTATGTGTTTGAGTATGGGTTGCTGGGAGTGATCGCAGGAACTGTTGGTTCAGGTGGCTCGTTGATTTTGACGTGGTTGTTGACTCGCCAGGTACTTGAGATTGCTTGGGCGCCGGTCCCGCTAACCACTGGCATGGGTGTTGTGCTGACCGCAATCACGGTACTTGTCGTCGGTGTGCTCTCAAGTATTGACGTTCTTCGCCAAAAACCTCTTCTCACCTTGAGAGCCGAGTAGTTGACCATTCTTGGCTGATGTTTCTCCAATAAAACAGACTGGGTGGAAGCCACATAGAACAGCGTGCTACACTCCCGAGTTCGTCTTCAGGTCGGGAGGAGCTATCGGATGAGCGAGACGGTCTACAGAGAGAATTTAGTAAAAAAACGCGCTGAGATTCTCGCCGAGCAAAAAGGTCATTCGCTCTCCACAACGATGGACAATAACACCCGCCAAGGTGATATGGCTGACCAAGCAAGTGGAACTAACGAGGTTCATATTCAGCTCAAACTGAAACAGACAGACGCAAAAATTCTTCAAGCAATCGAGGAGGCGCTCGCGCGCCTTGATGAAGGGGCTTATGGTGTATGTCGCGATTGTGGCGAAGATATAGCTCCGGCTCGGCTGAATGCGATTCCCTGGACTCGTGTGTGTATTGAGTGCAAGGAAAAACAGAAGTCGTAAACCCACGACTACGCGACGTTGTGGTTGCTCTTGGTAGTAATCAGGGCGATCGCCAGACACATCTCGAATACGCGATTTCTGCCTTAGAAACACATCTTACGGATATGCGGGTGTCTCCGCTTATTGACACGGTCGCGGAAGAGGTTGGTCAGCAGCCAGATTTTTTGAACGGGGTCGCTGTTGGGTTAGCAGATCTTTCGCCTGAGAAGGTGATGAATATTTTGCTCGAGATAGAGCGAGAACGTGGCCGCATCCGACCGTATGCTGGAGCACCCAGGACACTCGACCTTGATTTGATTTTGGTCGGATCCTGTGTATGTGACAATGACTCTGTACAATTGCCCCATCCTCGTTTTCGTCAGCGACGGTTTGTTCTAGAACCATTAGTCGCTATTGCTCCGACTTTGGTCGATCCGATTACGGGATCAACAATGGCTGAGCTGCTTTCCATTCTGACCGGCGAGGCGCGCTAGGCAGTTTCTGTTGACGCTGTTGCTATTCAAAACGCAGTGACTCGATTGGGTCTAGGCGAGCTGCTTTTCGTGCAGGGTAAAAGCCAAAGAAAATACCGGTCGTGGCTGCGAATCCGACTGCCACGGCGATCGCATCAGCAGGAACTGAAGTTGGCCAGGACAAGAATCTGGTTATGGTTTCAGACAAGCCAAATCCGAGTCCTACTCCAACGAGGCCGCCGACCAAGCTGAGAACAACGGCTTCGACGAGAAACTGTAGTAGAACATCTTGACTTTTTGCGCCAACCGCCATGCGAAGGCCAATCTCACGTGTTCTCTCGGTTACCGACACGAGCATAATGTTCATAATTCCAATTCCACCGACAATGAGAGAGACGCCGGCAATACTTGCTAGCAGTCCCGTCATCGTCTGAGTCGTTTGACTGCGAATTTGAGCAAGGTCCTCTTGCGTTCTCACCGTGAAGTCATTGTCTTCGCCAGGCCCGAGTGCATGTTCTTCACGCAAGGTTTCGGTGATTTGTTCGCTAACAATACCTATAGCGTCTGGAGAGGCTGCCGAGATGTCGATTTGCGAAATGTTTGTACCATCCCGTCCGCGTAGTTTCTTGTTGACAGTAGAGTACGGGATAAACACAACGTCATCCTGGTCTTCGCCGAATTGCCCCGCTCCCTTTGAAGACATCACGCCGATGACTAGGAATGATTGATTGCGGATGCGAACCCGTGCACCGACTGGGTCGCTACCTTCGCCAAAGAGATTGTCACGTACAACGGATCCGAGAACGGCAACCTTAGCGGCGCTCTCTACCTGCACCGATGTGAAAAATGCACCAAGGTTTGTAGGCCACGAGCGGATCTGTGGGTATTCGATGTCGGTTCCTTGAATAGTGGTGTTCCAGTTCTGATTTGCGGCAATGATTTGATCGCGAGTGCGCACGCCTGCCGCGAGGTACTGTGCACCTGGCACTCGTTCCCGAAGAGCGTCTACGTCGCGGGCATTCAACCTTGGCGATTGCCCCATGCCCATGCTTACCCCGCCCCTCCGAAAATTACCTGCCCGCACCATGATCATATTGGTTCCGGCGGATTGTACTTGGGCGTCGATTTCTGACTGAGCGCCTCTCCCCAATGCAACCATTGTAATGACTGCAGCGACACCAATGATCATTCCCAACATAGTCAGGCTGGTCCTCATCTTGTTGCGACCGAGTGCTTTAATTGCGACGCGTAAGACCATCAATATAGACATTGGGAGTTTCTTTCTCTTGCTGCTAAGCGGTAGGAGGTGCCGTATCGTAATCTTTACTCATGTCAGTTCTGTCTGAGATTTCATTTCTGGCGATACGCTGAATTAGATTTTCTTTGTCGGACGCAACGGTGCCGTCATGAAATCTGATAATCCGGCTGCCGTATTCCGCAATATCCGATTCGTGAGTGATCAGAAGTACCGTTATGTTTTGGGTTTTATTCAATTGTTGAAAAATATCCATGACCTCGGTGCTTGTACGTGAATCGAGATTTCCCGTCGGCTCGTCAGCAAGCAGTATTGACGGCTTATTGACGAGCGCTCGTGCAATGGCAACGCGTTGCTGTTGACCCCCGGACAGCTGGTTCGGTAAATGATGCATCCGGTCACTCAGACCGACTGCCCCGAGCATATTTTCGGCCTGCTTTCGTCTGTCAGATGAAGAGTGTTTAGTTGTGCCGTAGAGGAGTGGCAACTCGACATTGTCGAGCGCCGTGGTGCGAGCGAGAAGGTTAAATCCTTGAAAGACAAAACCGATTTGACTGTTTCGCACTTCGGCGAGCTGATTTCTCGAAAGGGATGAGATATCCCTGTTTTCAAGTGTGTAACGTCCCTTTGTTGGCCTATCAAGGCAACCGAGGATATGCATG
Source organism: uncultured Vicinamibacteraceae bacterium (assembly GCA_964634925.1). Lineage (GTDB taxonomy): Bacteria > Acidobacteriota > Vicinamibacteria > Vicinamibacterales > UBA8438 > DTWD01. Next base: position 14,464 of record CAZWKO010000010.1, on the reverse strand, counting down.
AGCGTGGATTTTCCCGACCCGGAGGGGCCCGTGACAGCAACAAATTCCCCGGCGTCAATGTTCAGACTCACACCACGTAGGGCACGTACTTCGACATCACCCATTGCATAGGTCTTCGTAACATTGTTGACGGAAATCAGAGGCATTGTTCAGCTTAGCGACGATTTCCCGTGCTGTTGCTCGACCGACGTCCGAATGGAAATTGCGGGATGAGCGGCGATGTGGCGCTGCCTACGGATCGTCCATTTTGTGTGGAAGAAGTCGTTATGTTCGTGATTAGAACAGAACCATCTCTCAAAGTATATTCGGCCGGCTGAGCTTGTATAAGTTCACTAGTCGTTCCATTTGTCGTCCCCAACCTAACAGAAATCGGCGTTAGTGTATTGCCGTTTAAGAACCAGACCTCCCCGATGGTTTCGATGATTTCGATTGGAGCGAACAAGGCGTCTATCGTGGTCGCACCGCGTTCGACAGCTGGGATCGCGTCTGATGGCGGTATGCTCGGACGTGCCTCCGGCTGGGGTCTTGTAGACCGGTCAGTACTTTGCCTCGCGTTGGCCCGACGTTCGCGCATCTGCCTCATAAATGCTTCTCGTTCCTCCGGGGGCATACCTTGCAATCGCTCTCTGATCTGTTGGCGTCGTTCCGATGACGGACCACCATTTTCAAATGGGTTCTGCTCAGAGGTGTCGGTTGGTGGTTGATTGATACCGGACGAATTGTTGCTCGTTTCCCCAGGGCTGGTCATCGGGGTTCTTTGGTTCTGCCGAGATGATGTTTCCTGCCAGTTTGGCGGGAGTGGCTGTTCCAAGGCCGCGAACATTGCTGCACTTGGTCGAAATCGAAGTGCGGAAGTAGGGATGCGAACGACTCCATCACGTCGTGCGATCTCGATCGACACAGTTGCAGTCATGCCAGGTTTAAGTTTAAGTTCTGCATTCGGCGCATCGATTACTGTGGCATACGTGACGACATTCTGTTGGACGACAGGTTCTAGTCTGATTTGAGAAACCGTTCCTTCAAAGTCGTCGCCGGGAAATGCGTCTACCGTGAACGTGACACGTTGGTCCGGACGGATCCGGCCGACATCTGATTCATCGATATTTGCGATGACACGCATTTTTGTGAGATCCGCTGCGATCACGAACAATTCCGGCGCCTGCAAGCTCGCCGCCACGGTTTGCCCAACGTCAACCAATCGAGATGTGATGATACCGTCGATGGGGGAGCGGATCACGGTGTGTTCGAGGGTTAATTCGTTCTGGCTGAGTGTCGCCTGTGCTTGCACGACCTGTGCTTCAGCAGATTTAATTTGAGCCTGAGCTGACCGTAATGCAACCTGGGCTGCTTCTAATTCGGTTGCTGCGATTAGTTCGCGTGACGACAAGTCCTCCGAACGTTTTAGTTGAGTGGCTGCGTCATCGACCGTGACACGGAGCCGTTCGACATCTGCTTCGGCTCTGAGTAGATTGGCTCGCGCCTGCTGCGTTTGAGTTTCAAACAGTGCCGGATCAAGGCGCATGATCACATCGCCTTGGCGTACGATCGAATTGAAATCGACGTTCAGTTCTTGAATGATGCCAGAGACTTGGCTTCCGACTTGGACGGTAGTCACGGCTTCGAGTGTGCCAGTCGCTCCAACGGCATCAACAATATCTCCAACGGTCACTTCGGCGGTCGCAATATCTGGAATGAATTCGTCTGCGTCGTTGCCGAGATAGCGGTACGTAAGAAAGCAGCCAACGATTACGATGCCTATAAGTAAAAGTTTTTTCATTGTTCTAATTTCTGCCGGTGACTTGTTGTGAGTTTCCGGTTGTTGGCACACTGCTACCTCCTGTGCCCACGATGGAAATACCCGCACGACCCAGCGAGGTGCGCTGGACCCGTTCGAATTCAATGAGCGCCTTCTGGTAGTCAAGAATTGCCCGCAATTCCGTGTCCTGTGCTGTGGAGAGATCGCGTTGGGCTTGGACAACGAAGAAGTTAGTGGATTGTCCAACGTCGAACTTACTTTCCTCCGCACGTAGTTGTTCTTCCGCTAGTTCGCGCGCTGCTATTGACGCGTCGATCCGTTCCTGTATCGCATCAATTTGTAATGCTGCATTTGTTACTTCTGTTGCAATTTGTAGCTCGACTTGACGAATCTGGACTTCGGTCTGCTGAAGTTGCAGGCGAGCTCGAGCGTACTCGGCTTTGTCAGAGTTCTGTCCGAGTGGATAACTCATTTGAAGCGCCACACTCCAGATAGGAAAATCGGTGTCGACGATGCTGTTGATTGCATCGCCATAGCCTCCTGGAATTTCTACAACGGTCGGTCCCCCGAGACCCGCATTGATGAGCTGTGTGCCGCCCTGTCCAGTGAGTTGGAGTTGACTCACGAGGTCAAGCGCTGGCAGCGTGTTGTTGCGTAGCGTGTCTACCGTCACGTCATTAATGTCGCGCTGTCTTCGAATGCGACTGATATCTGTTCGTCGATCCAGCGCGCTCCGGACGGTGGATTCGATGTCGATCGGCGTTGGCCTTATAAACGGTTGATCGCTTGGGGTAAGTTCAGCATTCCATAATTCATCAGTTGTGCCAGCGACCAGTAATCGTTTTAGTGTCAATTCCGAAGTGCGGAGTGTCTGCTCGGCTTGCGCAAGTAACTGGCGCCGAGATGCGGCCTCTGACTGAGCTTGCACGACATCAATTGGAGCAAGTGTGCCGATTTCAACGCGTGCCTGGTTGTCACGGACTAATTGTTCCGCAAGTTCGAGAGCCTGTTCCTGTACGCCGACCGCGGCGACGGCATAAGACAAATCCCAATATGCCCCACGGACGTCTGCAAGTGTGTTAGCAATGGTTTCTTCGAGGTCAATGTCAGAAATGTCCCTATTAATTTGCGAAACAATTAATTGTCGTCGCTGATTGTCAGTTTTGAAGCCCCGTAATAGGGGCTGGGTGTATCCAACTGACATATTGGCTCCGTAACTTGGATTGAAACTAGAAAACCTACTCGTGGATTCAAGTCGATTACTATCCCACCCCACGGTGTACTGGCCGCCGCCCCATTTCAATTGTTGGTTGATACCCAGGTCATAATTACCTCGATCGGTAATAACAGTGCTTGATCCTCCTAGGCGTCCGCCGTCGAGTTGAGTTCGCGCCGGTGTGGTTGCGCGATTAACCCCGAAACCGGTCTGGAAAAGCGGCAGAAATGCGGCATTAGCAGAGGCGATCCCTAAATCTTGGACGAGTGGATTAATGCGTTGGACTGCGATGTCTAGGTTGCGGTCAAGTGCGCGTTCAATCGCATCGTCAAGACTTAAGTCGAAACGACGTGTCGCAGCAGGCAATCCCGCCGTTTGTAGGCGATGTTCGGTGTTCGTGATTAGCCGAGAGATCTCTTGATCGAAGGTCTGCGCGTCGATGTTCTCAGCGGTCGTTATAGAAGCTATTAAGACGAGTGCCGTGAATGAGATGTTTTGAAGCTTGTCCACGAAAGGTACCTCCAGCGTTTAGGTCGAAAATCTTTATCCAGTGTCGCATCGCCTTAATTTGGATCGCTTGGCAAGCGAGGCCCAGTATCGTTGTTATTGACGGCGTCTTGGTCTGTGTTCCCGACCTAAACGTCGGCGTTCCCACAGTTTGTGCAGCCCATCAACTTGCGTGTCTGACAACTTCTTGTGCATCCGGTACAGCATGAGCATATTAGTTTTACTTAATGCACCGCGAGCAGCTTCGACTTTGTCGATTTGAAGAGTGACCTCCCACTCTTCTGCTTGCATGGCATGGAGAAGAGCGGCAAGGTTCTTTTCCTCTTTCCTGAAAACTTGAACTAATTCTCTGAGTTTCGGACGAAGAGACTGAAAGATCTCTTCAATTTCCTGAACCTGTGTGTCGGTGAGCTTTAATTCTTCTTGGGCTTCGTCAGTTGTCCACCATTTATGGCGTTGCGCCCCACTCGCCAATGCCACCTGCACAGTAGATAGCAAGAGGAATGTTCCAAAAATAAATATTGCCTGGCGTCGAGTTTTACCCATGGCGAAATCCCCTTTGAGCGCTCTAGAACAGCCGCATCTAGTTTTAAACTGTCTTTCTTTCTAACAACAACCGTTGTTTTGCTGTTGTTACGAAATACGAATCTCTTAGACGATTCGTTTACCGATAGCCTATTTCGCCAGTTCTGCGAGGCGGGAAATTACTTCCCCGACGATATTATCAGGGGTAGACGCGCCGGCACTTACCCCTATCGACAGTGTTCCCGTATCTGGTAGCCAGTTTCGTTTTACGTGCTCAACGATGGTTCCGCCTGTCGTTGTTGGTGGAAGATGACGCAGTTCTATCGCTGAAGTGAGACATGATGGTTCAGCAATGTGGTAGGTCGTAACTTTTCGCGCACAAATTTTCGCGAGATTCCGTGTGTTACTGCTGTTATAGCCGCCGATTATTAGGGCCAGATCGAGGCCAGCGTTATCAAGCAGCGTTTGGATTGCGTCTTGACGATCTTGCGTTGCGCTGCAGATCGTGTCGAATGCTTGAAAATGTTCGCCAAGGGCCTGTTCTCCGTATCGGGTAATCATTGCACCGCGTATTAGTTGTCCGATTTCGAGAGATTCAGACATGAGCATAGTTGTTTGGTTGGCTAGCCCGACCCGTGTGAGATCATGTCGGGGATCGAAGCCAGGAGAACAAGCGCCAACAAAATGAGACTGAAATGTGTCGAGTGATTTGTTTCCCGTGATGTAATCACACAGTAACTCGGCTTCTGCTTTGTCGAGCACAATGAGATACCGTCCATTGTCGGTAACGCGTGCCTGTGATGCGGTCGCTTGAGTCTCTTCGTGTTTGACTTTTCCGTGGATAACCGCGGTATAGCCGTCTCGAGCGTATTGCCTGACATTTTTCCAAACATTCAATACTGAACCACAGGTGGTATCGACCAGTGTGCAACCGGAACTGGTAAGGCGTTCGAGTTCGCGGATCGTCACCCCAAAAGCGGGGAGAATAACAACATCATCCGAGGTGACTTGATTCGTAGATTCGGTTGGGTCACTCAAAAAACGAATGCCCACTGAGCGGAGACGCTCGTTGACGTGGGGATTGTGAATGATTTCGCCAGTGAGGTATACGGTTCGTTCAGGAAACTTTTTTCGGGTCTGATAGGCGTAGTCGACAGCGCGATCTACGCCGTAGCAGAAACCAAGTTCTTCGGCAAGATGAATTGAGACTCGGCCGTCTTGATATGTGAAATCATTGTTGCGTATGGTCTCAATGAGATCACTGTGGTAATCACGCGCCAGTTCGCCTGCGACCACATGTTTGAGGTCTAGGCCTTTTCTAAATACCTCTGCAGACAAGCGTGTTCGGGCTCCTACCGTACAGTGATAATTGCTTCGTGCAGTCGCGGCGTCAGTTCATCGAGAGCCGTGAGTGGTGACAGGCGCGCGTTACTAATAGCGTACTCGATCTCAGCCATCAGTTGCTCGTCTGTGTTAAGACGATCGAGAGCAATGGTTGTAGGTGTGGTTCGTGTGTTAACAGACTCAAAATCGTCCTGCGTCGCACTTACCGTAGTGGTCTGATTCGTGGATGATGTGACGGACTGGCGCACCGCTACGCCGAGGAAAGGGCCGGTCGCGCAGGCTATGGCTAGGCAAACGGCCAAGGGAGTGATTCGATTAAGTGATGGCGGTGCGATTGAGGGGAAACGCAATACAGTTGCTGGAGGAGCCAAAAACGAGTCAATTCGACGCAGGATTTCCGATCGGCGCCGAAAGTGCCGATGTGTTGAATCAGGGATTACGTGCGCCGTTGATTGTGTGCTTTGGTTGATGTGTGTGAGCGTCGCGTTGATTTCCGAAAAAACTGTTGTGCAGCGTTTGCAATGCCGCATGTGTTCCTGCGCATTTTCTAGGCTGCTTCGGCGTTGTCCATGTGAAACAACGCTATCTGTTGACAATGCGATTTCGATTAGTGTGTTTTCAGTCGGATGCCCAGTTATAGCATGTCTGACTGCATGTCCGATTGTTTGGAGCCTGTCATTAATGAATCTCATGGTCTGTCCTACAGGGAGGTGCCACTCTTGAGTGGTTGTAGCAGTCGTCTGAGGGAACGGATCGCACGGAACAGATGTACACGAACTGTCGCTTCGGCAAGGTTGAGCGTGTTTGCAACTTCCTTGGTCGAGTAGCCCTCAAACTGATTAAGGATGACGATAGAGCGCTGTCGCTTCGGCAGCCGTTCGACCGCGGCAAGCAATTGGTCGCGCCGCTCGCTCGCGAGGAGGCGTTGTTCAGCTGACGGCTCGCGGGTTGGTTCTTGGTGGATAAGTTCGTCTATGCGGTCATTGCTGGGCAGAATCCAACGTCGCCGGCGAGTTTTTGCTTTCAGCCTGTCAAGACAGGTGTTTACCGCAATTCGTGAGAGCCACAGGTCAAAGTACAACTCATCGCGAAATGTTGGCAGATGGACGAAGGCCTTCAAGAAGGCATCCTGAACTGCCTCATCAACTTCCGCGGGATCACGAAGATAGTAGTAAGCGATGCGTGTGATTCGAGACAGATGGGTGTTTATTATCTCTTCAAAACGGTTGCGTGCTTTTTCATGGTTTCCTGAGTTCAGAAGGCCTTTGATTTCAGACGCGATCTTTGAGTCCGTATTACGGGAAGATGTCGCTAGAGCTGGGGCGGATTTAGTCCCGATCATGGCATTCATTAGTTACAAGGACGACACAGTGCTCGCTGCTGCTTACTCAGTGGTGTCCAATGGTTTGATCATACCTCGGGGAGATGCAATTCCGTTGAAATATTGCCCGATGGAACGTTATCTACGCGCCTGCGTCTGAATTGGCAGCTGATGGAAATTCGAGAGCGCGGTTCCTGGATAGTAGGTGGCAATAATATGGTCAGCTTGGTGGCCGGCCTCGGCGCGTGCCATGGCGCCTGTTTGGCATAATCCAGCACCGTGGCCGAAGCCGGTGCCAGTGATCAGGAAGACGTCGTTCCGTTTATGAATCTCGAATTTGGTACTTTTTATCCGGGTAAAACCAAAACGACCGCCTAGCACAGAGCGCAGAGTGGCTCCACTGACAGCAAATCTGTTACTGCCGTTTAATTCAATTGTGAGTGCACGACCGGCGTCGTCCCGCCGGGTTACGATGACACTCTGTAGGTCCCGTCCGACAGACGTTCTAGGGTCTGCGTTCAGTGCGTCTCGGAATGTGTCACGACCGATACTTAGCGACCACGGTGGCCGGTTCAACGTCTGACAGAACTCATCCACGACTCCGTCTAAGTATGGTGGCGATGGACCGCCCCATACGCTGGTTGCCGAGCTCGTCGCGCCTCCGCAATCTGCATGGTAGACGGAGTCAATGGGGATGCCCCCGTAGGTGACGATCATTCCGGTTGTTCTTTTAACGGATTTATCGGCGAGTTGTTGATACACGTTCAGATCGTCAGTGGGGTCACGGTAAACTTGGCAATGAGTCGTCGAACAGAAATCGAAGCCGTTTTGTAAGTGTCGGGTTCGATGATGCAGAGCATAGGTTCGCGCGATTATCGATTGAACTTCGGCAATTGTGCGGGCAGCTGGCCCTGACAAAGAAGCCAGTGGGACTTCAGGGAGGATAGTTCCTCGTACGTAATAATCTAGCGAGATGGTTTTAATTGTTCCATTGGGTTGCTGGACACGGATGTTTACCTGGCCGCGATCGGGACGAGTCAGATCGGCAGTTGGCCTAACAGTTTCACGACGGACGCAACCGGGAAGTAAGGTCGCGATTAAAGTGGCAATGAAGGCCCGACGCCTACTGCCCCTCGTGTCTGGGTAAAGTAAGCTTGGCGGCATCAATATTTTTCATCATAGCACGTGAAACCACAGTATCATGTGCATGAATCGTTAGGGTATCCAACAGATGGGGTCGTTGTTGATGAGCGAAAAGATAGTTGTTGAGGTGTTACCCGAGCTTGGTAATGTGTCGCTTGGGCGTATTAATTGGAATTTAGGAACAGCCGCACTTTATGAAGAAGCCATCCGGCGTGGCGAGGGAACGGTTGCTGAGTCCGGTCCTTTGGTGTGCTTGACAGGTGCGCATACTGGGCGATCGCCGAATGACAAATTTCTTGTTAAAGAGCAGTCGAGTCAAACTGACGTTTGGTGGGGAAAGGTTAACCGTCCTATAACTCCTGAGCAGTTCGATGCGCTCTATACAGACATGATGGCGCACCTCGACAATAAGGAATTGTTTGTTCAGGATTGTTGTGCTGGCACTGATCCAGATAATCGCCTGACAGTAAGAATCATCACCGAGTACGCCTGGCACAGTCTTTTTGCTAGGACGATGTTTTTAGAACAGCCGGCGGGCACGCCTCCTGGCGACCATGTTCCTGAGTTTACAGTTATCGACTCTCCGTCGATGCAAGCGGACCCGATGCGGCATGGCACTAACTCAGACGTCTTCATTTTCGTGAATTTTGCGCGAAAACTCATCTTGATTGGTGGGACTAGTTATGCCGGAGAAATCAAAAAATCTATTTTTAGTGTCATGAATTACCTCCTGCCCTTGCGCAAGGTGATGCCGATGCACTGCTCGGCGAACCGATCTAGGAACGGTGAGGTTGCGTTGTTTTTCGGCCTTTCCGGGACCGGGAAGACGACACTGTCTAGCGACCCGGAACGACTTTTGATTGGTGACGACGAACATGGTTGGACCGATCGGGGTGTCTTTAATTTTGAGGGCGGTTGTTACGCGAAGATGATCCGATTGTCCGCAGAAGCGGAGCCTGATATTTATTCAACAACCAAGAGATTTGGAACAGTTCTTGAAAACGTTGTGATGGATGTCGATACGCGATTTTTGGATCTTGAAAGTGATCGATATACAGAAAACACTCGTGGTGCTTACCCGATTTCGTTTATCGACAATTGGGAGCCGACTGGTCAAGGTGGACATCCTAAAGACATTATTATGCTGACGGCAGATGCGTTCGGTGTGCTGCCTCCGATATCTCGGTTAACCTCTGCGGGTGCTATGTATCACTTTCTGTCGGGGTACACGGCGAAAGTGGCCGGAACGGAGAAGGGCGTGACGGAACCACAGGCGACGTTTAGTGCGTGCTTCGGTGCGCCTTTTATGGTGCATCATCCGAGCGTGTATGCCAAGTTGCTCGGGGAACGGATAGCCGAACATGGTTCTCGCGTTTGGCTTGTTAATACGGGCTGGACTGGAGGAGCGTATGGTACTGGTATGAGGATGGAAATCTCCCATACAAGGGCAATGATTGCTGCAGCTCTTTCAGGCGTACTGACCGATGTTGATTACGTTCGTGACGCAGTTTTTAATGTCGATGTTCCTGTGGCTGTGCCTGGTGTACCAGGGGCTTTGCTCCAGCCACGAGGGACTTGGAATGATGGCGCGGAGTATGATGCGCAGGCTCGTCGGTTAGCAGAAATGTTTTCGGAAAACTTCAAAACATTTAGAGGGGACGTTGACGACGCGGTGGTACACGCGGGACCAAAGGGTTAACGTCGATTCCTCTGAACGCACCCGATGGATTTCGAACCGGTTATTGGCCTCGAAGTACATGCCCAGCTACTGACCGAAACAAAGATATTTTGCGGATGTGCGACCGCTTTTGGGCGACCTGCGAACAGTAATGTTTGCCCAGTATGCCTGGGACTACCAGGCGCTCTGCCTGCACTGAACGAACAAGCGGTTGAATATGCCGTTCGCGCAGCGCTCGCACTCGGTTGTGAGGTGCAAGAGAAATCTATCTTTGCCCGAAAGAATTACTTTTACCCCGATTTACCAAAGGGCTATCAGATCTCGCAATATGAGGAACCGTTAGCGCTGGATGGGTTAATTCAGTTTTCGGATGATGAAGTGGTTCACAAAGTTCGGATTACACGAGTGCATATGGAAGAGGATGCTGGGAAGTCTATTCATGAAGGCTTTTCGGATTCCAATAAAAATACCTACCTCGATTTTAATCGAAGTGGTGTTCCTCTCATCGAGATTGTGACTGAGCCAGACCTCCGGACGGCGGCAGCCGCTTCGTTGTTTTTTGAGCGTCTTCGTGGAGTTTTGTTGGCTATCGGTGTGAACGACGGCAATATGGAAGAGGGGAGTCTTCGGTGCGATGCAAATGTGTCATTGCGACCGGTTGGACAGCTAGAACTTGGAGTTAAGGTTGAAGTGAAGAATTTAAACTCTTTTCGGTATCTCGAAAAAGTAATTGAACATGAAATTACGCGGCAGGCAGCGATATTGAGCCAGGGCGACCACGTTATTCAAGAGACTCGATTGTGGGATGCCGATGGTGGCCGAACTGTGTCGATGCGCAGCAAAGAAGAGGCCCATGACTACCGGTATTTCCCAGAGCCGGATCTGCCCCCACTGATAATTCCCGAATCGTTTTGTGAAATTGTCCGTAAGTCGTTACCTGAACTACCTGACACGCGAGCAGAGAGGTTCATGCGTACCTATGGATTGTCGAGGCAGGATGCCTGCTACTTATCTGCTGAACATGAGTTGGCCACTTTTTACGAATCGACGGCAAAAGCGTCAGGAAACCCGAAATCATCAGCTAATTGGATCGTTGGTGCGGCGGCTCATCGGGCGAAGCTAACCCGGGTTCCGGTGTGGAGCACTGTGTCAGTGGATACTCTGGTCGAACTGATTCTCATGGTTGACGATGGGACAATCAGTGGGTCGATTGCAAAGGAAGTATTTGAGACAGCGGCAGATAGTGGAAAAAGTCCTCGTGGCATTGTTCGGGATGAGGGATTGTCCCAGATTGGCGACGTTAGCGAGCTTGAGGATGTTGCTCGGAATGTAATTAATTCGAACGCTGAAGCTGTTGTAAAGTACCGGGCTGGGAAAGAAGGCACCCTTGGTTTTCTCGTAGGCCAGGTAATGCGTGCGACGAAAGGGAAGGCAAACCCGAAACTTGCTAATGATGTGCTACGGTCGTTGCTGGACGAATGATGCTTCGGCCTGGTTATACGACGAGATAAATACGTGATCATGTGAAGGTATTACTTTCAAAAGAATTGACACCGAATGGCGACGGTGGCTAGACTGGCGTTAGGTGTTTAACTCCTGCCAGGTCGACTGCGGTGCAAACTAGAGAGACCATGCAGCGCGTACGTCGAGATTTGAAGCAGCATCGAGTGGCGTTTTATCGACAACAACTATTTTGCCATTGGCAATGTCTTGAGCAACAGCGTGAGCATTATTCAGATAAAGCGATGGCTGATATTAAACGTGCGCTTGGTAGCTTGATATCGCGTGTTGACTCATTATGCGATGATGAGCGTGGTCATAAGGTAGTTGCGCAGTTGCTCTGCAAGATCGATTGTGTGAGTCGGTTATCTTCATGGTCGAAATCGACACGGATACATTAGAGCCTTCTTTTTCTAGATCTAGCCCCCTGACTCTTTCAATACTTCGTCAGCACGTTCTCGCAATACTTAAAACTGGTATCGCTGGAGCTGACCCTCGGACACTTGTTAAAAACGCCTTGGCGGATGGCGTGTTGTCCGGTGTGCCTGATGATGGCAAGATGATTGTTATAGCTGCGGGCAAAGCAAGCGGCCCGATGGCCTCAGCGTTTGTGTCGGAGTTAAATCATCCAGTGCGTGGCTTAGTGGCTTCGCCGCAGGACGCGGGTCGGATTGAAGGTATGGAATGGTTTGGCGTCGGTCATCCAGTCCCGACGAAAGATAGTTTTAGAGCCGGCGTACGTGCGTTGGAACTGGCGTCTGAGGTTCAAGAAGGTGACATTTTAGTGGCACTGTTGTCAGGCGGTGCCTCGGCAGGACTATCTGTTCCTGTTGAGGGATTAAAGTACGAAGACAAAATACGTGTTACACAGTTGTTGCTTGAAAGTGGTATCTCAATTGACGGCTTGAATTGCGTTCGGAAACACTTGTCGGCGATAAAGGGAGGGCGGCTGTCTTTAGCTGCTCGTGGTCGCTGCATCACTCTGGCTATTTCTGATGTCGTTACGCCCGTTCCGGATGATCCGGCGGTCATTGGATCTGGCCCGACGGCTGCGGATCCGACCACATATGCGGAGGCGCTCGAGCATTTACACTCTTGCGGTCGGCTGGCCTTATTTCCAGCCGCTGTGGTGTCACTGCTTGAACGTGGTGCAAATGGGGAACTTGAAGAAACATTGAAACCGGACAATGGAATGCTTGCGCGGTCCAAATATTTCATTATTGGCAGTCGAATAAATGCGATGGAGGCCGCAGCCAATGAGGCCAGGAAATTAGGTTTTCATACGTTGATCGTTGACGAGCCGGTTACGGGTGAGGCACGAGTTTCAGGCGATGCGTATATAAAGTCGCTTGCGCGTCTGTCTCATGAACAGCCGCGTCCACTATGTGTGGTGTCAGCTGGAGAAACGACTGTAGAGGTTAAAGGTGTAGGTCGGGGCGGAAGGAATCAAGAGTTTGCCCTCGCCGGTGCCTTCTCGCTGTTTCGACGATTTCCGTTGGCTGTTATTGCGAGCGTCGGAACTGATGGGATTGATGGTCCAACCGATGCAGCCGGAGCGATCATAGATACGACGACGCCAAGCCGTGCTGCTGAGGCTGGACTGGAACGACCTGAATATTATCTTGCGGCCAACGACTCGTATTCTTTCTTCGATGGTTTGGGCGATTTGTTGCATACAGGAGCTAGCGACACAAACGTTGGCGACCTACAGATTGCGCTGATCGCCTAGAAATGGTTCAACTAATTAGCAACGAACATTGTAGTGAGCCATGTTGACACCTGATGAGCTGCTTGCAGCAATCGAAGCGAAGATAGGGCATCCCGCTACTGTTCAGGAGATCCTTAAGAGCCTGAAGCTTCCCGGTTCGCAGAGGGCGACACTTCGCCGGAGACTCGCAAAGCTCGTTCAGCGTGGCGATCTGATCCAGATCCGGGGGAAACGGTACGGATTGCCGGAGCGGATGCATTTACTGACGGGACGAGTGCAAGTTCATCCCAAAGGTTTTGGATTCGTCAAGCCAGAAGATACTGCGAATGGGGCTGGAAACGATTTGTATATTGCGGGTTCGAACCTTAACCAGGCGATGCATGGTGACCGTGTGGTGGCACGCGTCGAACGAAGAGACGCTTCGCGAACAGAGGGGCGGATTGTTCGCGTGCTAGAACGTAGCGTGACAGAATTGGTCGGTCGGTACGAACCAAATTCCACTGATTTTGGCTATGTCATTCCATTCGATCGTCGCTTTCCGATGGATGTCCACATCGCCGCCGGTAACGCTGGCAGTGCAAAGGCTGGTGACATGGTTGAAGTGGTGATCACGACATTTCCGACGCAGACACGGAGTCCTGTAGGTCGTGTGATTAGAGTGTTAGGACAAATAAAAGACGAGGGAGTTGATACGCAGCTTATTTTGAAAAAGTACGGTATTCCTGACGCGCATGAACAAGCGGCTGTTGATGAGGCGGTAGGGCTAGGCGACAGAATAAAGTCGCGCGACCGTCGTGGGAGGACCGATTTTAGGGAACTCGAGACGGTGACAATCGACGGAGCGGCCGCACGGGACTTCGATGATGCCATTACGATTGACCGGTTAGAGAATGGGAATATGTGGCTGGGTGTCCATATCGCAGATGTATCTCACTATGTAGTCGAAGGTAGTGTGCTCGATCGTTCAGCCTACAGCCGATCGACGTCCGTGTATTTCCCTAATCGTGCCGTTCATATGTTTCCGCCGGAATTATCGACGGGGTTATGCAGTCTTAAACCCAAAGTAGATCGGCTTGTACAGTCGTGCCTGATGGAGATTGATTTTTCTGGCGAAGTAAAGCGCTACGAAATACATGATGGTGTCATCTGTAGCAATGAACGGATGACGTACGATGATGTTGATGCCATCTTGACTCAGAAGGACAAAGATCTGCGTGAAAAATACGCTGGTCTGATTTGTATGTTTGAAATGATGGAAGAACTGTTTCATGCCTTGCGAAAACGTCGAGTGGCGCGAGGGGCGATTGATTTCGATCTGCCTGCGGCGCGCTTTGAGCTTGACAAAGCCGGTGCCGTTATAGCGATTGTTCCGGAAGAGCGCACGCTCGCGCACCGACTTATTGAGGAATTTATGTTGGTGGCGAATGAAACAGTGGCTGCTGAACTCAACGGGCGAGATATACCAACGCTTTATCGCGTCCATGAGGAACCTGACGCCCTCAAGGTTGAAGAATTTGAAGGATTCGTCACCTCGCTCGGCTATAGCCTTGCGGCCGGATCAGGGTCAGTCACCCCCGGACATTTCCAACGATTGCTCGATAAGGTAGAGAGCCAACCTGAACAGAGACCGATCACGTCGCTTATGTTGAGAGCGATGCAGCAGGCTCGATATGACCCTGTCAATAAGGGACATTTCGGCTTGGCGTCCCCGTTCTACGCACATTTCACATCCCCGATTCGCCGTTATCCTGATTTGATTGTTCATC
>CAZWKO010000009.1:9154-21015 GCA_964634925.1 uncultured Vicinamibacteraceae bacterium | reverse complement strand
GTTGCGGCATCCAGTTCTCGGCAATTTGTGCAGCTGTCCGACCGGACAATTTCTGCGCGCGAACGTCCGCAATAAATCCATCAACAAAATCGGCCATGTCTGCAATGTCCGCTCGTGTCATGACGGTACTGTGTCCAGTGATCACCTCGTCGATATCGGTCACCGTCGCGTGGGCCATCCGTAATGTTCGTGCGTACTCAAGACCGCTTCCATCATTACTCTGGTCTATGATCGGCACCTGTTTACCAGGGAACATATCCCCGGCATGCATCACCCGAAGCGCAGGAAAAACAACCCAGGCGTCTCCACCGGTAAGTCCACGTCCAAAGTAATACAGGTCAACCTGATCATCTCCACTGCCAATCGTTAAGCGGTCGTCAAACGTCCGCGTCGGCGTTCCTTGCCCTCCACTGACCTCAAACACGGCCGGGTAGTCCAGGCCTTCCAATCCCGTCACAGGATTCCATTCGTCGATCAAGGTCTTCGTATTTTCATGGGCAATAATCTCAACCGAGTTTGGAAACTCAACGTTCCCACTCACATGGTCAAAATGCGCGTGTGTATTGATGATGGTCGTAATCGGATTCGATGTCAGTCCTCCGATTGCATCGATCAGCGGCTGTCCCCACCCCGCCGGTTTCGTGTCAACCAAGACCACACCGTTACTTCTCACAAACGCTGCCGCATTTCCGCCTGCACCACGCAAAACGAACAAGTTGTCCCTAACCTCTTCAACCTCAACAACCCGCTCACCCTGTTCGGCGGACACTGCGACGAGTGAGGCCAACCCCACTGCCAGTACGGAGCCAAGTACAAACACTCTCTTCATGCCATTCCTCCGGAGAAAAAGACGCGTTCCACGAACCAGAACGTTCCTGCCACTATGACCATAACCGATCCAGCGATTGCGATCCGATCACCCATCACCGCACTTCGACTTCGAATTACCGCCAGAATGCCTGCGACGACAACAACGACGAACAATTGGCCGAATTCCACCCCAAGATTAAAGGAAAACAATGACCAGCCAAGCGCACCGCTGGGCAGGCCCATTTCCCGCAAGACTCCCGCAAACCCAAATCCATGAATTAATCCGAACAACAAAGCGATCCAGACGCGTACGTCCTTTCCGCCGCGTGCCATCAGGTTATCAACCCCAACGTACACAATACTCAGCGCAATAATCGGCTCGACAATCTGCGGCGACGGATTCAGAACGTTTAACACCGCCAACGATAACGTAATACTGTGGGCGACAGTAAACGCCGTTACGACAAACAACAATTGCTTGACTGTCCCCCCAAGCAACAAAAGGCCGAGGAGAAAAAGTAGGTGATCCGGACCGATCAGAATGTGATGCATTCCCGACGGAACAAATTTTTGAACCACGGCAAACCGACCCTGTCGACTCCCCACAAAATATTCATACTGCGTGTCGTCTCCACCAAGAATGGCTTGAGCTGTGAGGTCCGACTCATAAAAGTTCAGGAATGTCTGGTGGTTCGGGTCGTAGGGAAACAGTGTCGCAGACAAATCAAGGCGTCCAGGCGAGCCTACCGTCGTGGCTGTGCTGCTAATCCGAATTGACTGCCGCTCAACTAACAATTCCGGCTCCGTCCAGTTTGAGAACACTAGACCTTGCCCATCCACAAGGACCGAGAGACGCCCATTAAGCACCTCACCCAATCCCGTGACCATCCGCCGTACGGCGACTGCATCCAGCAATACACCCGGATCTTCCAACCCGTACTCATGCGCCACATCCCAAATATGCACAATGACCGCAACATCCACCCGCTGCTCGCGCACCGTAATATCCACGAAACTAAACGGCGCCGGGTGCGCGGCGACCCGATCGACATGCCCAATAAAAACTCCAGCGAGACATACCAGTACGACGAATATCCTGGCGCCAAGTTTGCGACTGATGTCTCCTATTGTTCCCACCATGTACCTTTTAGCCCTAGTCAGTTTACGACACGCTGCGCTCGGAAGAGACTATCAGCGGCCTGGAGCACTTTCAGCCGCAATCGCCCCGGCAATTCTGGATGGGTGGCCAGATAGTCCTGAACGATGGCTGCTGCTGACGCTGTCTGATGCCCGCTCAACGTCGAACCGAGCCAGCGTTCCGGAAAAAATATATCACCGGTTCGCTGAATTTCCTCAAGCAATTCAAGACTCTCTGGCAAATACCGTTCAGCTTCTTCTGCACGGATCGGGTGGTGTAAATATTGCAATCCTCTCAATACCCACGTTTCGCGCTCTCGATTGCTTTCGTCGGCCAGTTGTGCAAAAAACTCATCCCGATCGGACGGGGCTGCGGATACGGCATCCATAATAAATTCAAATTCAGATCGTCGGTCACCGTTCTCGATACGTTCCACCTGCGTGCGGACAATGTCCTCTGCGCCGTCCGCGCCTCTCACCGCTAACTCCAGCGCTAATGTCGTCAGGTCCCGCTCTGTCAGCGTCAGTCCAGGCACAACATCGTCACCCTGCCACACCGCATACAGTCGTTCAACAGCACTTTCTGTAGAAGCGATGTCCCGGTAGGCTCTAAAATACGCTGCCCGTTCACTCACGCTATCAGACACCACGACTTGATGCCATAGCATCGCTTCCAACCCGGCAGCAATACGTTCGCGATCCGGTGCGGACAGATATTTCCAGTAAGTCGTTTCGAGATAGCCCAATACCAGCGACACATTTTGCTCCACCGATTCAATTGGAAGCGCCCGTTCTACGAGTTCCAGAAATCGTGTTGGCTGCAGTGCTCCTTCCAAAACGGCATCCCACAAGGAAAGCCAGCTCACCGCACGGAGTAGTGGCTGTTCAATCTCTTCTAGCGACTCCAGTAAAAACGATTTTGAGCGCTCATCAAGTGCCATCGAGCCGTAGGCGACTCCGGCGCCATTCACCAAGACATAATCTGGAACCGGACGCCCGCGTACTGCTGACACCTCAACCCGAGAGTTACGTAAATGCGCTGACGTCGTGTCGGACCGACCAACTTGATAGCCAAGATACACGTCAAACCGTTGATTCCAGAGCCGCCCATTGCCCGCGGGGTCTTCTTGCTCAAGGTACAGCTGCGTCACCAAGCCTTCTTCCGTTTCGAGCGTTGCCCGTATTCGTGGTCGCCCACTTTCTTCGACCCAGACACGACTCCACTCAACCAGGTCATCCTCGGAATGCCGAGCAAGTATCGTGACGAGGTCCGTCCAGTCGGCGTTCCCATAGGCGTACGTGCCGAGATATTCTCGCAATCCATCCTGCAAGGCCTCCTCCCCAATCAATCGCTCAAGCTGACGCACAACGATCGGGGCCTTCTCATAAATGATCGGCCCATACAATGTACCGGCTTCGTTCAGATTCGCCAGCGGCTGCCTGATGGGATTTGATCCGGCTGTTCGGTCAACACCGTATGCGGCCGGATAATGGGCGAGAAGAAACCGCAGATCGTGATCGATATCGGGAAACGCTGGATTCACTATCTTCGCGGCAAAAAAATTCGCAAACGTTTCCTTCATCCACACATCGGTAAACCATTCCATGGTCACCAGATCGCCAAACCATTGGTGTGCCGTTTCATGGGCAATCAGGCTGGCTCGACCCAATTTCATATTCTGCGTGGCCGTCGGATCAAGAAACAACGCCTCAGCCCGATACAAAATAGCCCCTGGATGTTCCATCCCGCCGTACTGGAACGACGGCATGGCCACGAATTCAAACTTTCCGAACGGATACGGGATTCCCGTGTACTCCTCCATCCACGCAAGTGCGTCGTGGTGGAGCGCAAAAATATCCTGCGCATTCTGCTGAACCCGCTCCTGATCGGTTTCCCGGTGGTACATGGCCAGCGTGCGGCCGTCACGTTCCTGCTCGACTACTTCGAACCGACCAGCCGCAAACGAAAACAGGTAACTACTGATAAAGGCCGTTTCACCAAACCGAACCGTGGCTTGTTCACCGTCCATCTCACGACTCAGCCGAGGCCCATTAGCCACCGCCAGCCAATCCGAAGGAATCACGAGTTCTAGTGCATACCGCGCCTTAACGTTCGGTTGATCGAAGACCGGGAATGCAAAGCGCGCCCGATCAGGGACAAACAACGTATACATAAAGTCGGCCTGGCGATTAAGAGACTGGTCGCCACTAACAAACTCAACCTCGACGTTGACCTGTCCAGCCGGCACCTCAGCAATTGCTAAATGTTCATTCTCAACAACATAGTCCGCCTCACCACCATTGACACGAACCGACAACACGTGTTCTGCGTTCTGCGCAAAATCGAACACGACACTCCCGGCACGCGTCAACACAAAGGTCACAACAGCTGTTCCGCGAACGGACTCTAAGCGGTCAGAGGGAATCGAGAAAGAGAGGTCGTAATGGACATTTGCAATCGTATCAGCCCGAGCTTCGGCCAATTCAGTAGAGACACCAGGCACGTACGAAGTCGGAACCTCGTTCGCACAGCCGCTCAGAACGGCAAGGCCACCGCCTAACAGGAGACATCCGCTCCCAAGTCGAAGCATGCGCGCTGTTCGAGTACAGGCGTCACGTAAACACGCTGAAGCGATCATGGCCCTCAGTCATAATCAGCTGGATCCATTGAAAAACTTACGATCTCTTCGTCGTTTCTCGTGACAATATGTTAGATCGCGTATGCCGGATGAACCCAATTCACGTTTCTCAATTCACGTCGATTACCCGGCGCTGATGTCGGCTCGATCAAGTGAGTACGGCTAATCTCCTCGTACCCCGCTGGGTTCAAACGGGCGATAATAAGTTCCCCACGATCATTGTTCATAAACACCCGATCGCCATGCTGCACCAAAAAGCCTGATACCCAACGTCGACGTTCGACCGTCGCATCCTGGGTTTCCCACAAGCGTTCACCAGTCCGAGCATTCAGCGCCCGGAGCTGACCGTAACTACAAATGCCGTAGATGTAATCCCCATCGATAATCGGGGTCGCAAGGACCGCATGTAATCCCTCGGTCCGAATCTCGCTATTGCTACCCCCTTTCCAAGCCACGGTTGCAGCGGGACGATCCTGATTCAGTGTCAACATCATCGGCCCATCGTAAAACGTCGAAAAGAATAGCTGCTGACCAACTTGAACCGGCATCGCAACAGTCATGGCCCCTCCGACGACATACGGCTGCCGCCAGTAGACTGACCCATTCACCGGGTCGAGAGACACCACCTCTTCAGGGTCCCATGCAATCAACTGGCGCACGCCACCCGCCTCAATAATCATCGGTTGGGCGACACCCAAGTCGGCCTCACTCTGCAATGCCCGCCAGACTTCCCGGCCCGTCATCTTATCGAAGGCAACCACGCGCGCCTCGGGACCGCCCACAAAACAGATCAGGCGGTCGCCATCGACGAGCGGAGCACTCGCGAATCCCCAATCAAATCCCCAACGCATCCGATCGACACCGTAGTCGTCTGTATAGCTCTTGCGCCAGAGCAGTTCACCGGTATCGACCTTCAATGCCGAAAGCACACCCGTCCGACCAAGCACATACACCCGATCTCCGTCCACCGTCGGTGTCGCACTCGGACCCACCTCCCACTGGATACCCGCGTAGTCAGCCGGCCACTCCTGTACCCACAATTCTTCTCCTGATTTTTCATCGAGGGCGAGTGCACGTTCAGTGCCGCGCATGCCATTCGTCATCTCAAAGTCGGTGACGAAAACCCGACCGCCCGAAACGGCCGGCCCTGAATATCCAGCACGAATCGGCACCCTCCATCGTGCCTTCAATCCAGCATCCGGAAACCGCTCCAAAACACCGGTCTCATGCCACACACCCAACCGACCAGCACCGCGAAACTCAGGCCAATCCTCCGCAAAGCCCTTGGTCGTTGACAAGAACACGAGAAGGACAAACACAACCCAACAGCGTCTAGCTCTCATCTGACCCCCGGTCACCTATCTCTCATCCAGTTCGGCATAAATTGCTTCCGCACTCGCCATCGCATTCTCCATGTCGTAGTCGCTATACGTTGCGGGCAGCTGCAGATCAGCAAGAGCCGCATCGATCGCCTGACCAGATTCGTAGCTCCGCACAATCGATTCGACAAAGATGCGCACGAATGCCGAGTACTCCGCGAGATCATCCCACGTATAGAACCCGGTCCAAGCGCGCCGTGCGCCTGTTTCCCGTCGACCACGACCGGCGTAGGTCGTCGGAAACGGCCCATGTCCGGTGATGACACGACTGACACCAGTAATCTCAGAAACAATGCGATCAAGGGTCTCTGGAAACGCTAACCCGCTACCCCCGTGCTCTCGATCGATCGCTGGCACCCCTTTCATCGGAAACAAGTCACTCAGATAAGCCACCTCTTTCCCTGGGAACACCACCGTCAGGTCGCCATCCGTATGCCCGTTACCAAAATAGTAGAGTTCAATCCGATCGATATCGTCTAAAAATTCATAACGTTCGGTTACGGTCGTTGTCGGAAGACCCAGGCCACCGGCTTCATACAGTCCCCCAGCAATCATCCGAGCCCGTGCACTCTCGTGCGCAATCACTTCCACATCCGGACCGAATTCGGCGTTGCTTCCGGCGTGGTCCGTATGGACATGCGTATTAATAATCGTCCGAACAGGCAGGTCCGTCACCTGGCCCAACACGTCAAGCGTCGCGGAACCCCACCCTGACGGCTTCGTGTCAATCAGGACTACACCCGGCGTATCACTCACCTCGTCGATCAAGGCCATCCCATTACCACCACCACCGGCCAAGTGATAGAGCACATCTCGGACATTCAGTGTGTCCATCTGGACAACCCGCTCCTCTTGAGCGTTCGCCAGCTCCGTCTCGAGGACCCCGCCTGCCAAGACAAGGCACACTGGGACACCCAGCCACACCTCTCCGTATCGAGTTCGCTTCAACTGCTACCCTCTGGCATACGACACCCCTGTCTTACGCGAGGACTACCTCGACGCACTATCGAATGATTTCACCGCTACTGCCCGAGCTCATCGTAAATCACACGGATCGCCGCAGCCATTCGATTCGTGTTGTAGCCATGATACTGGGCTGTCAAGTCGATGGAAGCCACCGCCTGATCCGCCGTTTTCCCCGTATCCCGTGCGTTTCGTACCGCTTCACGCAGGTCATAGGTAAACCGCTGGAATTGCCGAAGCTCACCAGGCGTCGTCACAGGAATGTGACCAGGGACGACCGTATCAATGTCGGTCACTGTATTGATCAGACGTTCGAGCGTATCTGGTAATGCGAGTCCACTCCCACCATTATTTCGATCGAGAAACGGGGCATCACGCCAAGGAAACATGTCTCCCGTTTGAAGAACCCGAAGCGCTGGGTACACCACAAATGTATCTCCATTTGTGTGGCCTGCGCCGAAATAGTAGAGGTCGATTTGATCGGATCCACTTCCAATCGTCAAGGTGTCGGTATACGCCTGATCGGGAAGTCCATGAGCATTGTCACCCTCAAAGATTTCCATTCCTTGCATGTTGGCCTGCGTGTTTTCATGCACGATGATTTCGACTGACGCTGGGAAGAAACTGTTACTCCCGATGTGATCGCCATGCGTGTGGGTGTTAATAATTCGAATAACCGGTTTATCGGTCACGGTGGCAATACGATCCAGCAACAATTGTCCCCAGCCACCCAATTTCGTATCAACAAGCGTCACCCCGTCAGACCCAACGAAGACGCCACTATTACCCCCACTAAACTCGTCAGTGCCGGGACCGCCCCCACCAATGACGTACAGATTCCCTTTGACGGGCTCAATTTGCGTGGCTTCCACGGCCGCGGGGTTTAATTGTTGAGACCCGAGTCCGATCGATAAACCACCAACAACGATCAATGCTCCAAGAATTATTGTCCGTTTCATCTCGTCCTCCTCACAGGCTCTATTGCAGCTCAACTCGACTCACACTTGGGGGATCGTCATCTGCGAAATGTGGGTGCACCACATAAATAGCGTCCCCAACCACCGCCGCCGTCGTCGCCTGTGGCTCATAGGCTCCCACGCCGACGACCTCTGCAGTGGCCCACTCATCCTCACTGCGTAACGCGACAATGCGATTCGCGTCATTACTCACGATCACCAAACGCATAGCACTCCAAACCATGCCATCCTGTCCAGTGATTTCTTCTGGTACCGACACCTCACTCAACGTCGCAGGATCGTCGACCGGAACTTTCCACAAACTGGCCCCCCTCGCCACCAATAAAAACCCGGCTGGATGGTAAACAATCCCGTTTGGGCCCGACCCACCATCGTCAAAACGATGTAGCAACGAGGCTTCATACTCCGTGGAAACTTCATAAATCGCGCTCAGTCGCGTATCGGTCACGTACGCGGTTCCATCGTCCGCGACAGCAACATCATTCGCGAAATAGGCCGCATCCTCTGGAGGGTCAGTGATTGTGCTGGCCAGGTCCACCATAGCGATTCGGGAACCAGTCGATAAGTCATAGACACCAAGTTTCGCTTGGCCCTGCCCCTCCCCTTGAAAGACTGACCGGTCAGCATTGGCAACAAACAGCCTGCCATACGCTTCATCGGCTTCAATGCCGACAGAGGAGACGAGTTCCGCGTCGTTTACAAACTCGGTGACTTGCCCGTCAGGTCCCATTTCGAACACCGAGCCCTCCGACAGCGACCCCGTCAACAGCCGACCGTTGGACATGTCATATTCCACACCCTCCGGAATGAAGCCGGTTCTGTTTGCAACAATCACAGCGGGCAACGTTTCCGAAGTTACTGTCGGCGCCACTGACGCCGACATTTCCTCCGCCGGGTCGGGTGCCGGTTCACTTGCACAGCCACTCACAACGACACACACTACACCTGCCCAGAACAGCCACCTCTCCATTGCTTCCTCCTCCTATGTCGTTAGTAGTATAGGTGGAGTCCGGGATCCGGTATCCTTATTGGCGTTATGGAAATGATGCTTGTAGTGGTCCCACTCGTTGGGCTGATATTTGTCGTTATGGGACTCGGCCTCGTTCTCGCAGGCGGTTCCGACACGGCCGGCAAAAAAAAGAAAAAGTAGGTTGCGCTGACTCCGTTACGAATTTTGTTCGCGGATCAAGGCCTTGGGCTTCAAAGTGCGGCCCTGGTGGCCACGGCCATTGAAGCCCTCCTTGTTCTCTGTGTCGCCTATATTGCGGACCGTGTCACCAAGCGCGTTGTCGTGCGACTCGTCACAGACTTTCTACAAAAAACCAGTGCCGACTGGGATGATGCGCTGCTCCGTCATCGAGTGGTGCATCGACTGTCTCGGCTAGCCCCGGCAATAGTCATCTACCTCTTAGCACTCCCAGTATTCGGTGACTACGTCGCCGGCGGGCTACTCATTCGGCAAGTCACGCTGATCTACATGGTACTGGTCATCGTGTTTGTGATTGACGCTGGTCTGAATGCCGCCATCGACATTCTTCGGGCATCCCCATTGTCCAAAGAAATTCCTGTTAAGAGCTTCGTGCAAGTACTCAAGCTCATTATTTACGGCCTTGCTGCCATTGCAGTGCTGTCGCTTGTCCTGGGCCGGTCGCCTGTCCTGCTGTTTAGTGGTCTTGGTGCGATGACCGCTGTGCTCATGTTGGTGTTCAAAGACCCACTGCTCGGTTTCATTGCGGGCATCCAACTATCAGCCAACAGGATGGTCGCACGCGGAGACTGGATCGAAATGCCCAAGTACGGGGCTGATGGTGACGTCCTTGAAGTCGCTTTAACCACCGTCAAAATCCAAAACTGGGACAAAACTATTACGACCATCCCAACCTATGCGCTGATAACAGAATCCTTCAAGAACTGGCGTGGCATGACCGAATCCGGCGGCCGACGTATTAAGCGCGCCATCAATATCGATATGCAGTCAATCAAATTCTGCGATGAAGACATGCTCGCACGCTTTGTCAAAATCCAACATGTTGCAGAGTACATGGAGCGGAAACGCAGCGAGATCGCATCCTGGAACGCCGAACGAGGCGTGGACGCCACCACACCCGTCAATGGCCGACGATTGACGAACGTCGGAACGTTTCGTGCCTATGTGGTCGCGTACCTGAATAGCCACCCGATGATCGACGCAGACATGACGTTCCTCGTGCGACAACTGGCGCCGACCCCGCACGGCCTCCCTATTGAAATCTACGTCTTTAGCCGCGACCAGGACTGGGTCCGGTACGAAGACATTCAGTCGGATATCTTCGACCATATACTCGCGGTGGCCTCTGAGTTTGATCTACGCGTGTATCAAACCCCGTCGGGAGGCGATCTGCAGACACTACGGGGACACGTTTAGCGTTCGGCCGCGGTTTCACCACACCCCCTCTGAATTGATATCCTTAGCGTAGATTGTTCGGACCTAACACGGAGAAAATAATCACCATGGACACACTGATGACGCAACGGACATTTCATCACCTCATTCCGGCAGTTCTTTTTTCGATCGTGCTGGTTGTTCCACTCACCGCACAAGACTTTTCAACCGGTGACCCCATTGGCGCAACCAATGAGGCCGGCACCTGGCAATCGATGTCCGACAACGTCAAAGTGTTTGGCAGTTTTCATTTCTCCGAAAGCTGCACGTTTGACCCGAACAAGAATCTCATTCTGGCTATGAACACTGGCAACCGGGGAGATAACGACGCCGGCGTCGCTGCTTCAGGAACACCGAGTAATGACGGGTATGTCTCCCTCATCAATCCGGATGGAAGCGTGCACACACCAAAGTGGATTGGGGCCAGTAGAGACGGATTGGAACTCTACGATCCGCTGGGCAGCGCCGTAAAAGGTAACGTCCTCTATACCGTTGATTCAGGACATGTCCGGCTCTTTGATCTCGCTACAGGACGCCCCATGCGTTCTATTCCGGTACCCGACTCAACAATCCTGAATGGGATCGCCGTGGCGGATGACGGAACCGTCTATGCGTCAAATACGAGGAACCCTGAACAAATGTGGAAGGTGACCGCGGACGGTGACGTCTCCTTATTTGCAAACGGCCCTCCCCTCGTCCAGCCGAATGGTGTCGCCATCGATCAGGATGGAAATATTGTCGTGGTCAACGTTGGTGACAACGCCGTCATCACGTACAACCCAAACGGTGATGTAATTCGCACTGAGCATGCTGCCGAGGGTGGCAATGATGGGGTCGTCGTCACCGCCGACGGAACAAAATACGTAAGTAGTGTGCGCTATGGCAGCGTGTCTCGTATCAGGCCGGGCCAGGACGCCGAGATCATCGCTTCGGGTATTCCGAGCGCTGCATCCATGTGCTACGACTCAACGCAGAACCAATTGGTCATTCCGCTCAACGGGAACTATGCGCTGGCGTTTGTGCCGTTAAATTAATCATTGAGCCACAGAAACCACTGCCACAACTGACGCACTGACTGATCTCGGCTTGAACAGGTCGTTAACGCTACTCTCCGCCGCCGGCTCGCTGACCCGAGCCGCCGAGGAAGAGGCGGGATCCGTCTGCCAGAACAAAGTTGCGCCCGACCGCTTTCTCCGTGCCATCTTTGGCGCGATAGCCTTCAATCGTCAATACCGTACCAATCTCCACCGTAGTCTGCGTCACACCATTCCGAATGAGTTCATTCGGACTACCTCCCTCGATTTGCCACGGGACGACGGTGCCATCCTCCTCCGTCACCTCAATATGAAACCAAGAGTGTGGATTAATCATGTCCCACTTTACGAGCGTTCCTTCGACAGTCAGTGGTTTCTCAATATCAAATTCTGCTGAAAAGGCGTGGTGCGCCATGAGGTCTGTCGCTCCACCGAACGCCAAGATACATGTGATAGCGAGCACGGCAATGGTTCTCATGATTCCTCCATGTCCAACTGGG
>CAZWKO010000009.1:0-9134 GCA_964634925.1 uncultured Vicinamibacteraceae bacterium | reverse complement strand
CCTTCACTTGGACGCGTGCCATTCATTCAGGCTGCTTCCTAAGATGACCGTACATCAGATCTTCTACAAATTCGACACACCGAAATTCCATTAGCTCGGCGTTCGCTTCCACCCGCCGGTACAACGGCATGTGCATCGTCCATGACCGTGTGAAGATCTCAGGGTCTTCGATCGTGACATCGTAATTCAGGGTCTCTGGACTCCGGGCACTAATTCGTTCAACGACACGGAGACCATCACTATGAAAATTCCCGCTCCGATCGAACCACGTCATCCCGTTGAACCCTTCGGTTTCAATGACCAACGTGTCACCGTCCCATCGACCATTCGACCAGCCCATCCAACTGGGTGCCGGCGCTGGCACATGGTCCTGCATATACACGGTCCGTACGGCTCCCGCAAACTCATGCAGAATCATAATGTGATCGGTACTCTGGATAATTTGGAATGGATAGGGCATGTAGGTCGCCCGTGGTACACCTGGTAAATAACACTTAATTGCTGGGTCTCGTGCCACGCGATTAGCAAAGTTGTCATTCCGCTGCTCAAGTGCCTCTGAACGGTACGGGATCACATCCCCTTCGACCACACCTAATCCACCCGGCATAGCATTTAACGCGCCCAGTTCTCTGGTCGTACCTTGACTCGCACCATGCGGTTCAATATCCCAATGGGCCGTATTGACGGCCTGCCAGATGCCATTCAAGTCCGGTGTTCCTTCGGCGGTTCTCGGTGCCCGATATCCATCCGACTGCGCAACGGCTACTGACGGACCCAAAAGGAAGATGCTTACGACGCCACAAATCCAGACACTCGATCTAATTTGATTGAACATCCACCTGCTCATCTCTGTTGCTGTTGTCTCACTGCCGCCTCGGCCGCCTGCCGCTCTTCGAGTCGTGCACCCACGAGCGTATTGTAAAGACCGTAATTGCCTTCGTGACACCCATGCTCGAACAGCGGACCACGTGTACTTGTCATGAGCATTTCCGCGGTCCACGGCACATCCCATGTCCCGGAATCTTCAACTGTAAAGGTATAGGTAATCGCGTCAGCGCCAGTTCTTGTAAAACGCTCTATGACGCGCATCTGATCGCTCGACCCATTAAACGGGTTTTTTCCATTGAAGTTCGTGGTCT
Organism: uncultured Vicinamibacteraceae bacterium; assembly: GCA_964634925.1. Classification (GTDB taxonomy): domain Bacteria; phylum Acidobacteriota; class Vicinamibacteria; order Vicinamibacterales; family UBA8438; genus DTWD01. Next base: position 7,995 of record CAZWKO010000009.1, on the reverse strand, counting down.
CGACCACTAGCGTCTCCCCGTCCCATCGCCCCCGGGGCACACCCATCCATTGTCGAGCTGACGCGGCGGGATGCTCACGACCATCGAGCGGTATGATGCGCGCGTCATGAATCATTTCTACCAAAATCATGACGTAGTCACGATTCTGAACAATCTGATAGTTACTGTTATAGCCAGCGTTCATCATCGGGGGACCAGCACCTCTCATGATGAGGCACCGATCATCGAGTTGGTTCGCCTCCGCGGAATCCCATCGACCAATCCCTTCCCGCGCGGCCGCACGATCTCGTGCCCGTTGCTGCCCTTCCGCATTCGTTGGCGGGAGTCGACCAGTGGGCGGATCGACGATCAGTGACGTCCGGCGATTCCGCGCAAAATCAGCCTGACTACGATCAAGACCGAATTGCGTAAAGTCATAATGGACATCAGGAATAGTGCCCGGCGTCGTCTGTGCTGACTCACCCTGTGCTCGTCCTTCCTCCAGCGCCGCAACTTCTTCATCCGTGTAAAACGCCGCCTCCACCCCATCCGGTCGTTCTAATGGGATATAAGTTTGATTTGACCAAAATCCCTCGAGGTCTGGATGCCCATCAGCCGTACGAGGCACGGTGTAATCATCGGTCCCAGGCTCCTGACCGATAACGGACGTTCCCGCCAACGACAGGACCATCACAGCTATGAGGAAGAATCGACACTCCCACGCTCCCGCGATGCGATTAGCCATCAGACAACTCCTGTTCATGATCCAGCCGAGTGCTCCATTCTAGTGTTGTACACATCGCATTACTGCGCCGTGGCCAAGGCATGCATCTCTAAAGCAGCCCCGAGTATCAAGGCACCGCCACGATCATCCGCACCATTGACAGCGGTCCGATGAAGATAATGCTCAAGCGTCGTCCCCGATCCGGTACTGATACAGACATCCACGAGTGTCCCATCCTCCACCACATGGCTCAGAATACCGCGCCATCCTCGCTCGATCACGGGGGCGTAACTGCTATCAAGCCACCCGAGACGCACACCACGCGCCATCGCAGTCACTGTCAGCGCCGTGACACTAGTTTCCCGATAACTGCCCTCCATATCAACAACCTGTCGCCACAGACCGTCCGGCCCCTGGAAGGCTCGAAGACCAGACATCTGTTGTTGGTAGATCTCTAAGACGGTCGCTCTCCCGGGGTGTTCGTTTGGTAACGCCGTCAACAATTCAGCCAATCCAAGCGCCGCAAATCCATTCCCTCGCCCCCAGGCTGTCGGCGCATCAGGTGCATGGTGCCAAAGACCATTCGACTGCTGGAGCAGTTCCGCGTACCGGCCTACCAATCGAACCGCCGCCGCCAAACCATCCGTATCACCCGCCAGGGACGCAGCAACCGTACCAAGAAAAATATCGTCACTCCAGCCCGATCCGTACACCGGTTGCCCAGGCGCCTCCTCTTGACCGGCCAACGATACCCCCTGATCGGCTAATGATTGCGCCCGGGGTCCATCGACCTGATCAATGTTTTGTAATTCGCTAAACACCATTGTCCCGGCAAGACTCGCAAAACTAATCCGTTCACCAACGAGCGGTTGGTCACCGCTCAACCAAGGATCCACTTCTCGCAACACCTTCGCGATCAACGCTGCGTCACGAACGAGCGTGGCAAGCCGTAACGTATGCACCCATGCCACCGACGGGATATACGCCATACCGGGAGTGCCAGGGTACCGGTCCGCCAACAAACGCGCGATTGCTAACGGCTCCCGCACAAGGCGCCGTTGTAGCTGGTCTCGCAATGGTGACCGCTCGACCACACCCGAAAGAACAGAGGGCAATACCTGACTAATGGCACCGTCTGGTACGGTCACAACAATCGTCTGAACGATGCCCAATCCATTTCCATTGTCAGGATCGGACAACGCATCCATCAGCGACCGATGCGCCTTTGACCCAGTTACGACGTCAATTTCTGCCCCGCTTCGTAGTTCGATCACGACGTCCGGAGCCTGATACGTCACCCACCGCCACACATAACGGGTCTCCGGCACCGCCGCGTCGTTATAAAAGCCATCTTCGGGCGGAAACGAAAGGGACTGCTGTGTTTCTGGGTTCGCAAGCGGCAAGACACTGACCGACCACTCCGACCGAAACTTCGCATCTGCCACCGTCTTAAACCAACGTACGGCCTCTAACGCCACGTCGCCACTTGCCCGGTCTCCATCGAGGCCGGCTACAAGCACCGCCCGACGTCGCGTATCGGCAGGCGAAAAGGCACTTGTGTTCTCGATCGTCAGAAGTCGGTCCATCTCATTCGTGAGACCCGCTGCACTCAGCACTGACGGCTCCCCGGTGAGTGTCGCAATGTCAGTCATCGCCGCGACAAGTTCAGCGTCTTGTGCAGTGACATTTACCTCCGTACAGCACAGAGCCAGTACGAGCACAGTCCACACACGAGCGGGGGAGATCTTCGGTGTCATAGGCGTGATTCTAACGTCACGGCACAGTTTTGTACTGTCTCTGAAAGTGGATATCACTCGTTGTGTGGTCACGAAACGCTGCCACCACGACCAACAGTCCCGGTCACGCGGACCATACCAGCAGTTACCGTTAAAGAATCAGACGTCAATCAATCGGTCCAATGGCCCCGTGCTGTCCCCGAACGTCTCAATCGGCATCCCAAGTTTTGCAAGGACCGTCACCCACAGATTTGCCAGCGGCGTATCCTGCGCATACCGCACGTACCGACCACCCGTGATCCCTGTCTTCTGACCGCCGACTAGAGCGATCGGCAGATCGTCGTAAAAATGCGTATTACTGTCACTAATTCCGGTGCCGTACATCAGGAGCGTGTTATCGAGCATATTGCCATCACCTTCTGGCAATTGTTCGAGTTTGTTGACGAGATACGCGAACTGTTGAAAGTGATACTCATTAACCTTGTGCAGGCGTGCCAATTTTGCCGGCGAGTCCTGGTGATGCGACAGTGGATGATGTGAATCCGGCACTCCAATCTCTGGGTACGCGCGTCCACTAATCTCACGCGCCATCATAAATGTGGTGATACGTGTGAGATCTGTCTGATACGCCAACGCCAACAAATCCATCATCAATTTGGCATGCTCTGCATAATCACTGGGCACGCCAACCGGCTGATCGACGACCGGTAATTCACGCGCGCTCTGTTCTTCGGCCATCTGGATTCTTCGTTCAATGTCTCTCAGAGAATCCAAATATTCGTCGAGCTTCGCACGGTCACTCGTGCCAACCACCAACTCTAAATCTTGCAAGGCCCCATTCACGCTATCCAAAATGCTACGGTCGCGTTGCATCCGCGCGTGCCGAGCTTCGGGATCAGTGCTGCCACTTGTCCCAAACAGCATCTCGAAAACCGCTCTGGGATCATTCTCCGTCGGCAACGGTGTCGTTGGTGACCGCCAGGAAATCGTATTCGTATAGGCACACGTCGAGCCACCACAGGAACCCAACATCGAGTTCGGCTCAATCCCCAGTTCAAGAGAAGCAATCTGTGTGTCTTTCGACAACTCACGCGCCGCGATCTGATCCATGGACGTTTCCGCATAGACATCGGCACCGTTCGTGTGCTTGAACGGCACGCACGTCAAAAACGTACCAGCAGACCGTGCATGCGCGCCCCCACCCTTCACCAGCAGGGAGGATTCTTGTTTCAATCCACCGGTAATGAGCAGCTTGTCTTTGAAATTTGCGGCCGACTGAATGGTGGCCGGCAATTCATCCAATGCACCTTCCTTCGTCGGCGCCCAGTACGGCATCGACATCCCATTTGTCGGATAAAAGATCCCGAATCGCTTAATCGGCACCGCTGCCGTCTTACTCGTCGCCGTCAGTGCCGGCACCATACTGTCGAGTAAGGGCAATGCGATCGATGCACTGAGTCCACGCAACACCGTACGACGCGGCAAATGCATTTTGCTGATAAACATAACTCTTCTCCTTGCCTACTCACCGAACTTCATTACTGTGAAACGTCAGCCACGACAACCTCATCACCTGGTGTCGGTATGCGCTGTCGTTGAAATGGATCACTGGCCACAACCCGATGAATGAGTGCTGACCATCGGTAATCCTCTGCCTCGAGTTCACGTGAAATCTTCCGGATTAATGGTGCGTCATAGTGCATCACGATCCGCCCGAGTGCGTACTGCAACATTTTCTCAGTGACCGTCTTCATGAACTCACCATCACCTTCACGGAGCAATGCCTCCCGAAATGCCTGCGGATCGCCGATCGTCACGCCCGACAATTCAATCTTTGAATCGATATTGGCGCCACCATCCGTATCGCGCCAGCGACCGATCGCATCGAAATGCTCCAATGCAAAACCGAGTGGATCCATGCGCCGGTGACACGCAGCACACACGGGATTATTTCGATGCGCTTCCATCCGTTCGCGAAGTGAGGTCGGTGCTGCTGCGTCATTCTCATCCAGCGGAGGAACATTCGCCGGCGGCGGTGGTGGTGGACTTCCTAGGAGCGCTTCTAAAACCCACTTCCCTCGCAACACGACAGAGGTTCGATTCGCATAGGAGGTCACTGTTAAGAGACTCGCGTGCCCCAACAGTCCATGACGCCGCTTATCATTCCATTCCACCCGTCTAAAATGACTGCCGTACACGTCATTAACTCCGTAATGTCGCGCAAGCCCTTCGTTCAAATAGGTGTAATCGGCCAACAACAGCTCGCCAATCGGTCGATCACCGCGAACCTGACTTTGGAAAAACAGCTCCGTCTCACGAATCATCGACTCCCGCAACGTGTCATTAAATGCGCCAAACAACCGGACATCAGGGTTATGGGATTCAATGTCACGCATCTGTAGCCACTGACCAACGAAATCGTCCATGAACCGCGAGGCCCGTGGGTCGGCTAACATCCGCTCCACCTGTGTTGACAAAACATCCGGCGCACTCAGTGCCTCACGCGCACCCAGGTCAATCAGTTCCTCATCAGGCAAGCTTCGCCAAAGAAAAAATGACAGCCGTGACGCAAGCTCCAAGTCGCTGATGGAATAGACGCCACCGGCTTGGGCATCGACGGGACGCGCATCAACACGCAGGCATGGCCAACAGCGTTTCCAGACCACGTTCAATTCCCGCATCAAAACTACCGTCGCCTCGACCCTCACGATAGGCGCCAAGAAGTGTGTCTACCTCCGCATCCGTCACAGGTCGCCGATATGCGCGTCTAGCTAACGAACCTAGGATCTCTCTCGCACACACCTCTTCGGACATCCCCGTTCGTTCGGCAGGGTCACAGATAAAGATTTTTTCCCGACTCACCGTGTCAGTCGGTACCGTGCCATCAAAGGGACCAGCAATCGAGACCATATCGACGCCCGGTAGATCGGTAACGCCGACAGGGGTCGGCGCCGTATCCGCAAACGCGACACTCAATAGCTGCGTGCCAGCATTCAACTGTAGGCGAAACTCAAGAATCTCATCCGCCTCCATCCGGTACTGATGCAGACGTATGCCCTCAAGGTCATCGTCCCTAGGCGCAATCAACGTGCCGGGATCAGGACCTGGATACTTCCCACCAATTTCGAACGTCCGGACTAATGCTCGATTGACGCGCACCTCAATCTGATGAGCTCGTTCACCAATCCCTTCGATGACCTGACTGGTGCCATCTCGCTTCAGTCGAATCGTAAATTGGTATTCGCCGTCGAGCGGAAAATGATGTCGCACTGCCAAACCGCCATGACTCGCAAAGGGCATCTGTTCGCCGAGGCGCACATCACGCTCTTCAAAGCCTGTACGGTAGAGCTGTACAATGGGTCGCGTATCAGCACTCCCAACGGCTGCGCGACTGATCTTTGTCGCGGCAGCAATGTACCGAGACATCAGCGCAGGGGTAATCGATAAAACTTCCGCGTTATTGTCTTAACCAATTGCACCCATATCACTCGGAAGCAGTGCCGGACCGTCAATTTCCAGTCCGAGTAAATCCTCGATAGCGTTCACGTACTCAACACGATTCAAGCGACGTGTCACCACACGGCCCGGGTTCGGATCATCGAATGCCGCACGGTCCAGGGCCGATTCCAATGAGGTGGCCACGGCGTCAATCGTCGCTGAGTCTGGACGCGGCCTACCCTCCGGCGGCATTTGACCAGCCCGCAGTTTTCGTACTACTTTCTCAAGAACGGCCGCATTCCCAGCGATATCCCCGACATCAACCTGATCCAGCATGAGCCCCGCCGTTTTCAATCGCTCGTTGTGGCACGTGACGCAATAGCGATCGACGATTTGGCGAACTTGTGGGGTGCCAGTTGACGTCTGACCGGTAGCGACGGCAACGGGAATATAAAAGCTGGCCACTAACGCTGTTCCAGCCAGTCGAACGACGCCGGACATTTTCGGCATATTCATCTCCAACGGCCTATGAAGCGCGGTGCCACCAACTTTATCGTGAATGCAGGCGACTCACGCTTGTTGCAACGTAGCTGTATGCGTATAGTTGCAGATACGGGCCTCGGACTCAAGCAACACCGGCGTATTTTCTAAGTACGCATGGGAGATGAAACGGATGAGTATCATGACGACGCGCCTGCTCCGCACGACTATCGGGACGACTGCTCTCCTTACCTGCAGTATCGCAGCCGCCGGCCAAACCACCTCACTGGCCACGGCCGCAGCTGAACAACAAGTGGAGGAGTTACGTTCACTGCTTGAGGACGGCTCGGACGCCAACATCCCACTGGCCGACGGATCGACCGCGTTGCTCTGGGCGGCACACTGGAATGACCTAGAGATGGTGGACCTACTACTCGGCGCCGATGCAAACGTGAATACCTTTGATGATCATGGTGTCACGCCACTGGTCCGTGCAGCCGAAAACGCCAGCCTGCCGATGATTGAGCGGCTCTTAGACGCCGGCGCGAACAGCAACTTATCTCAAGAGAACGGACTCACCGCACTAATGGTCGCTTCCCGTACCGGGAATTTCGAGGTTGTTAAAGCCCTGTTAAATGCCGGAAGTGATATCAATGCCTCGACAAAAGAACACGGCGCGACCGCATTGATGTGGGCGACCACTGAATCTCATGAAGATATCGTCCAGTTACTCCTTGACCGCGGTGCCCATCCCAATCACTCGACAGCTGATGGATTTACCCCGCTGCTGTTTACCGCAGCCAGCGGAGATATTCAACTGGCTGAGCAATTAATCGCAAGTGGCGTCAACGTTAATGACACTGGTGTTGATGGCACGCATGCACTCCCATACGCCATCGTGAATGGCCACCACGAATTCGCCTTGTTTCTTCTTCGGCAGGGAGCCGACGCAAGTGCCACACTCGGAACCATTACTGCCCTTCATGCGGCCGCAGGCAATGTGGGAACGTGGCTCGGTGAATGGTCTCGCCAACACGGGTTCGGCGAACGGTTCCGTGGGAAAAATCTCACCGGTGACCAGCGGGTGTCCCTCGTCCAGTCCTTGCTCGAACATGGCGCAGACCCCAATGTCCGCCTAACGACATCGGCAATGTTCATGAGTTACATCGCTAATCCACGAGAAGGCGCATTTGAACGGTTCGCGTGCGGCACCGGCGACCTCCGTGGCGCAACCCCGCTCTGGATCGCTGCGCATAACGCCAACCGGGACGCTGCTAATTCCATTGAAATTCTTCAGCTGCTTCTCTCCGCAGGTGCTGACCTTAACCTCACCACAGATGACGGCACAACTCCGTTAATGGCTGCCGCTGGGCTCGGACGCAGCACCTACACGCCGGCTGAACCACGAGGTGTGAGATCCGAAACAGCAGAACACGCGGTCACACTGCTAATCGAACAGGGCGCCAATGTAAATGCAGTGAATGAAGCAGACTTCACGGCCCTTCATGGTGCGGCCTTCCGTGGCAACAACGAAATCATTGAGTATCTCGTGACCCAGGGAGCTGATATCGACGCCAGAGATTTCCGCGGGCGCACAGCCTATCGGATTGCAGAAGGCGCCAAACAATCATTTCAATT
>CAZWKO010000008.1:0-21638 GCA_964634925.1 uncultured Vicinamibacteraceae bacterium | reverse complement strand
TAAGGCCGTCTACCAATTTTTCGACGATCCTCAACCGATGGATATCGTCATGCTTTACTATCCAAGAGACCCGGACAAATCGTTCGTCAAACGAATCGTCGCAAAAGAGGGCGATACCGTCCGAATTGAAAATGGCCAGGTCTTCGTCAATGAGGTCCCTCTTCCTGATGGCTTTGTACCAGAGGAATTCCGCAGTCATGAAAATCACGGTCCAGAAGTCGTCCAAGAATCTTATTATTTTGTTATGGGCGACCATCGTAACAACAGTTCAGACAGCCGTCACTGGGGACAAGTACCAAAAAAATATGTCATCGGAAAAGTTCAGTTGCGATGGTGGCCACTAGCCGATGCAACTTTATTCTGACGAAGTGTAGAGCTGGTCAATCACCGAACTCCACCGCTCAAGGACTACTCGTCGCTTTAATTTGAGCGTGGGTGTTAGTTCGCCGCTAGCAATACTAAATTCCGCTGGCAAAATCGCCCATCGCTTGATCTGCTCATGACGTGGTAATTGCTCATTCACGGTTTCGACAACATCCCCGAACAATTGCACAACGTGCGGTAGATTAACAACATCCTTAAGTGCGGTGTCCTCTGTAGCTATAGTCGGAACCCTCAGTTTCAGCGCATCGAGATCAGCTAATAACAGCGCAACAATATACGGCCTGCGGTCGCCAACCAGCATCGCCTCGGAAATCAGCGGTGAACGTTTAAGCGATGCCTCAATTGGATTTGGTGCAATATTTTTTCCGCCCGCAGTAATGATTAATTCTTTTTTGCGATCAGTAATTGTCAGATAACCCTCTTCATCAAGAAAGCCGATGTCACCAGTATGAAACCAACCATCCCTGATCGCTTCATCAGTCTCTCTCTGCTTCCGGTAATAACCAACCATAATGTTGGGTCCGCGAGCCAGGATTTCTCCATCACCCGCAATACGAAGTGTGACTTGCGGAATGGCAGTGCCAACTGTTCCTAATTTCTGTCCCCCTTCCGGGTTGACAGTCAACACTGGCGCCGTTTCCGTCAATCCATATCCCTCGAGAACAGGTATGCCGATCGCAAACAAAAATTCAGCCACCTCGACTGACAACGGTGCACTCCCGGACACTAGAAACCGAATACGCCCGCCCAGTCGCTGCCGAACCTTAGACAACACCAACCGATCAGCTAGTGGCTCTTGAACTGTCGTAGACCAAGGCACCGCACGACGCGCCAGCCGTGCTTGTGCGATAGTCTTCCCAACACCGATAGCCCAATGAAACAATTTTCGTCTCAGAGACGGAGCCTCAGCAACCGTCGCATAGATCTTCGCATGTAATTTCTCAAAAACACGCGGAACTCCTGTCATAACCGTAGGCTTAACACGCTGCAAATCACGGGCAATCGTTTCAAGAGATTCCGCGAAAGTTACGGTAAGCCCTTTATATAGAAAGAGCATGACCGCGGTTCGCTCAAACGCGTGACTCAGAGGTAAAAAAGACAATGCTTCATCCTCAGAGTCGAATTTTACGACAGCGTCAACATCATTAATGTTGCTCATCACGTTCCCGTGACTCAGCATGACACCCTTCGGTTCACCGGTTGTACCAGAGGTATAAATGATTGTTGCTAAAGCGTCGCTCTGAATACCCTTGGCATATTCCTTATAGATGCGCCCAACACCATCGCCGGTAATTAATCGCTCATGACCACGGTCCTGCACAACATCAAAATCAAGAATTCTTTTTTCAGTTTGCTGGTCATGACCATCCGAGTCCATGACAACAACAGCAATTAAATTGGGCGCCTCAGCCCACACGGAGATGATTTTCTCTGCCTGCTCGTTGTCCGCCACTACCGCTACCCGTGCACTTGAATCCGCTAAGATGTAACGCATTTGCGCTGCTGGCAAAGTCGGATAGATGGGAACCGAGACATAGCCCCCGGTCAAAATTGCAAAGTCGGCAATAACCCATTCCGGTCTCGGGTCAGACACAATAGCGACCCGATCACCGTGCTCCACGCCAAGGGTTCCAAGGCCAAGACTAAAATCCCGCACTCGATCGAAGAACTCTTGACTGGATAGCTCTTCGATGTCATCCGGCTGACAACGTCGTAACAATTGCGACTTCGGATACCGTCCGGAGACGTGAAATGGTATCGCTGCCAAAGTGGTAACGGATTCGGCCACGCAGACTAACCTCCTTCAAACAAACCAGACCGACCACCTGATTTCTTGATCAGACGTATAGAACCGATGACTATCGATTTATCAATAGCCTTCATCATGTCGTAGATCGTCAGTGCCGCAACCGACACAGCTGTTAACGCCTCCATCTCAACTCCGGTCTGAGCCGATGTCTGAACCACTGCTTCAATGTCATAGCCATCTTTTCGCGCATGAAATGTAATATCCACTTTTGACAGCATCAGCGGGTGACACAAGGGAATTAGTTCAGCAGTTCGCTTGGCACCCATGACCCCTGCAAGCCGCGCAGCCTGAAGCGGGTCACCTTTAGCCACTCGACCGGACCGAATAGCGGCGAGCGCTTCTCCCCCAATCGTAATTCGTCCTCGAGCAACCGCAACTCGCTGAGTCACCGGCTTGTCACTAACGTCAACCATGCGAATGCGCCCATCAGCGTCAACATGACTTAATCGAGCCCTCACTCCGGAATGACTTCGTCCACCCATAAATTCTCTCTAGCCTAATTTCCACCACTATCAACTGTGGCCAAATAAAAAGACAGACTCTCAAGCGACACAGTAAGGTCAACGCTCTTAAGTTTGACGTCATCCGGCACGCGCAAAGCACCGGGAGAAAAATTCAGCACTGCTTTTATTCCAGCCTGCACAACCGCATTGACTACTTGTGGGGCTGATGCCGCCGGCACCGCAATAACTGCAATCGTTATGCTTTCGCGCCGGGCGACTGTCCGTAATTCACGTATGTCGTAAATCCTGACTCCACTCCGAGAAAGCTGCCCAACTTTGTCATGCAACGTATCAAACAACGCCACAATCCGAAATCCTTCTCGTCGAAATCCAGGGTAATCCGCCAGTGCCAGGCCAAGATTACCGGCTCCCATAATGACAACTCTATGATTGCGGTCCAAGCCAAGAATTGTGTGAAGTTTCCGGCGCAGATCTTTAACCACATATCCGACACCTCTAACTCCTAAGTCGCCAAAATGAGCTAGGTCTTTTCGGATCAATGCTGCATTGAACCCAAACTGCCCAGCAAGAACCTTTGAAGATACCGTCTTGACGTCTTTCTCCTCCAACTCTGTCAAAAATCGAAGATAGAGAGACAATCTGTTCGTTGTTAGCTCAGAAATCTGGTCGCGCATCGGCGTTTAATGTCTGGGTAAGGTCCGCGATTCTACGGGGCTGTCTTGTATGGGTCAAGCCTTAACACACCCAAACACCTGCATGCTAAGATGCGATGAACGAGCAGGATGATTCAAATGACGCTGAACTACAAGGCATTGGCTGCTTTCGTCTTAATGGCATGCCTCACCAGTGCATCTGCTTCCTCTCAAACGATCCGGCGAGCAGCCAGCATCGACGCGCTGAAACAACATCGCATTTTCTTTCACCGTGAAGAAGTTGTAATTATCACCGACGTAATAGCCGAAGGAGTGCTGACCTGGCTCGTAAGTGATGATGATGCCAATCGAATTCTGGCGCTAGACATTCCGCCACTTCCAACTGACGCACGCGAGCGCCTTGAAATTATCGGAACGTTTTATGACGTGGGGCGTCTCGACGAAGACGACCCGAGGTTATCTGGTCTCCCGATCACACAAATTTCTCAACAATTGTTTTATAAAAGATGGCCTGGGATAGGCGAACTTCCTCTTATCATCGCCAGTTCAACGAGACCCGCCCTAAAACCTGATGTTACGACTCTTCGCAATATTGTTCTAGAACCTCACCGGTACATAGATAAAGGTGTAACCGTCACGGGTCGTTTTCGAGGACGCAATCTGTATGGTGATATGCCTGAAGCACCAGACACTAGTCGCTGGGACTTCGTTTTGCATTCGGTCGATGCGTCCGTATGGATCGTGGGCAAAGAGCCAAAAGGCAACGGCTTCGAATTGGACATCATGGCTCGTGTAGACACCAGCAAATGGCTTGAAGTAACTGGTGAGGTTGTCCTTGAAGATGGAATGGTCTTAATCGAAGCTGGAACGCTTTCCTTATCGAGAGCCTTGACCGACCGGACTGTGTCTGTCGCAAGATCAGACACACCGAAACTGCCACCTCCGGAAGTAATATTCAGCGCACCACTCGCCGACGACATTGATGTTCCGGAGGACAGCACCGTCCGCATCCAATTTTCGCGGGACATGGACGACGCTTCGTTTGATGAGCATGTCCATGTCCGTTATGTAGGTCCGACGTCCCAAGAATTAAATACAGACGCCGCAATTACATTTGAATTATCGTACCGAAGAAGAAATCGTGTGCTTGAGATTCGATTTGACCAAGAACTTGAACGATATCAAAACATTCATGTCGAATTAACAAACGGCATCACCGCAAGCGATGGTTCCCCGCTATCCCCGTGGATGCTGTCGTTTTTTGTGGGCGGCCAGTAGCCTTTCCCAACAATGATTCCAGCGCTGACCGAGTTTCCGTTATCAAATTATTTCGTTCGGTGACTTGAAATCCTTCAGTCTCGATTGGTTGACCAATCTTCACAGTAACCGTTACAGGATTAATCACAGGACTCCCCTTCTCCATTGCTGACCGCGCACCACTTATAGCGACAGGAACGATGGGGGCTTGCCCCTTAATAGCCATTAAAAAGCCACCCTTTTTAAAGGGAAGCAACTCCCCTGTCCGACTACGAGTTCCCTCAGGAAAGATCATGAACGAATCACCCTTGGTCAAAGCCAGAGCCGCTAGATCAATAGCCCGAGAACTCTGATCAGTGTTACGGCGTTCAATGGGCACGAAACCCGCCATGTCAAATGCATTACGAAGTATCGGGAAGGCAGAGCGCAATTCAGCCTTGTACAAGATCTTAAGCCTAGGGTGAATAGCAGCTAACGCCATATAGATGATAGGTGGCTCAAGATTACTGCTGTGATTGGCACAGTAAACAGCACCTCTCAACCTCTGCACACAGTCATGACCTTCAACATGAACTCTGATGCCAGCCGTAACCAGCCCCAGTCTGACACCACCACGACCAAGTAAATACAGAATAGCAGGCGAGCGAAATATTAAGGCCAAAAGCATTCCGCCAGGAGCCAGTAACAGCACCCACAGCGAGACGCTTACATAGGCAGCTAAAGAGCGAAGAATTGAAACTAATTTTCGGAACAACGCCGCCACGCGTCCAAAGAATAAATGATGGGAATTTATGAAGCAGCCACGGCTCTACTAGCAGTTGCACGAGACGAGGTCTTCTTAGACGACGCCGTCTTAGCCTTTGCAGTTTTCTTCTTCGCAGTCTTAGCCTTTGCTAACTGTTTAGTTCGGTTGACCAAACAGCGCTCCAAGGCCTTGTCAACACGGTCTTCAACCGACTCGGATGACTCACTCATCACCTCAGAAATCTCAGAGATGACAAGAAACTTTGCACGATCGAGCATTCGTTTCTCACGAAAAGAAAGGTTCTTTGATTGGCTAAGATGGTTCAAACTCTTTAAGACGTCTACGACATCGTAGAGAGACCCAGTCCGCATCTTATCGGAGTTATCCTTAAACCGCCCCTTCCAATTCTGGTGATTTTCAATCTTCCCATTTCCGATCAATGTGAATAACTTTTTGACCTCGTTATCACCAATGGCTCGGCGTTAACCGACGTTCTCTACGTTATCGACTGGAACCAATACGGTGGTATCACTAGTAGCCATACGAAGTGAATAAAAGCCACATGTTGTTCCGAGTATGGTTTTTTCTTCAATTCGGTCAACTACACCGAGCCCATGATTTGGGTAAATGACCTTGTCTCCAATCTCAAACTGCAATATTGCCCCCAGATAATAAGGTAAACGGCGACGTTGGGCGTGCCACGGAAGGTCCTAACCGGCTAATAATACTCCAGAGTTGCCTAAACGAGCAATCCAGAAACTGCTTGTTAGTAGTAGTTTGCACGGATCTGCCCATTTCAGCATTGTCCGCACGAACCACCAATAATTAACAATTGTGTCGTTCGACCTAATTAAATCTGCAGAAAACAATTACTAAAACGATTTGAATCAACAACCATTAAATGGTGATGCTGTAGAGTATCGCCGTGCCAGACATACTGGGAAGATTACAAGGAGAACGAAATGCCGCGCCAAATCAGACTTAACGCGCTCGGCCTCTGTGTAGGTCTGTTCGTCTTTACCCTGCCAACAACAACTACTGGCTTCGAATCTGGTCTGTTACAAGATAATCCCAGCCTCGCACCGTTCGTACCCTCACCATATGATGTCGTTCAGCGCATGCTTACGCTCGCCGAAGTAACAAGAGACGACGTCATCTACGACATTGGCTGTGGTGACGGTCGGATTGTAATTACCGCCGCGCAACGATTCGGAGCGCGTGGCGTCGGTATTGATATCGACCCTCAACGAATTGCTGAAGCCAATGCCAATGCTGAACGAGCAGGCGTTCAGCATTTGGTGCAGTTTATTCAACAAGACGCAATGACCGTCGACGTAAGCGAAGCGACAGTGGTTACGCTGTATCTTCTATCCTCATCTAATCTAAAGCTCAGACCACTTCTGACTAGTCAACTCGCGCCAGGCTCTCGAATCGTATCGCATGCGTTCAGCATGGGTGACTGGGAACCAGACGTACTCGACCGGTACGAAGATGAACGAGGCAACACACGCTCTCTCTACCTGTGGCGACATGATGGAACCGTGCGCGACTAGAAATAGCAAGTTCAAAAGCCGGAGTGGCGAAATTGGCAGACGCGCTGGATTCAAAATCCAGTTAGGTTCACTCCTAGTGTGGGTTCGAGTCCCTCCTCCGGCACCAAAGAATTCACAGCTGCCATCATCGCACTCTTGATTTATCGACACGACGGGAGGAGATCTACGCATGCACCCATCACGGTTTCGCGCAGTCATGTTTGCTATCAGTTTTCTGTTCGCTTCGTCAGTCGACTCCGCTTTCTCCCAAACGATTCGGGTTGAACGATTAGTGGATAGTCCCATCATCCGTCCTGAAATGGACGGCCGAATGGGAAGCAATATCGCCGGACCTTCTCTAATTCGTGTGCCGGATTGGATCGAAAACCCATTGGGACGCTACTACCTGTATTTCTCTGACCATCGAGGACTTTATATCCGTTTGGCTTACGCAGACGAATTGGCCGGTCCCTGGACAACATATGAACCCGGAACGTTGCAAATCGAGCAATCATATTTCCCAACGAGCTGTCCCCCGTGCCTAGACCAGTCCGAGAACGGTAATGGCCCAGGTGCCTATCCTCATGTCGCATCAC
This sequence comes from uncultured Vicinamibacteraceae bacterium, assembly GCA_964634925.1. Lineage (GTDB taxonomy): Bacteria > Acidobacteriota > Vicinamibacteria > Vicinamibacterales > UBA8438 > DTWD01. Next base: position 14,197 of record CAZWKO010000008.1, on the reverse strand, counting down.
CAGACGTACACGTATCGAATGCGACACAAGAAATCATTATGTACGTCCATGGACGAGACATTGGCCCACAAGTGACCCGAGTCGCAACTTCCAAGGACGGCATTCGTTTCGCTGGACATCCTGAAATTCTTGGCAGACCCTATTTTCGAGCTTTTCAGCATGACAACCTCACATATGCACTGGCAATGCCAGGCGTCATGTACCGATCTTCCAATGGATTGTCTGACTTTGAGGAGGGACCTAGTCTGTTTACTCCTGACATGAGGCACTCTGCTCTACTCAAACGAGGCAATCGATTATTCGTGTTCTGGACAGAAAGAAATGACGCCCCAGAACGAATATGGGTTGCCCACATTGACCTCAGCGCAAACTGGCAAACGTGGACACGAAGCCAGCCAATCGAAGTACTTCGTCCAGAGTTTCCCTGGGAAGGTTCCGACTTACCGATAGAACCATCGAGAGGAGGTGCGATTAACGTGCCGGCAAACCAGCTGCGCGACCCAGCAATTTATGAAGAGGACGGTCGAGTCTATCTACTGTATGCGGTCGCAGGTGAACGCGGTATCGCACTTGCCGAAGTGCATGTCTCTCCATAGCTTGATACGCTTCGTCGAAGACATTTGAAGGAGGAGCTTGTGCAACACATCACTATCGCCATCGTCATCGCTATCAGCCTCACATTTGCACCCGTTACAGCGCAGCAAATCGACAACAGTGACGCCCCTGAAATTCCATTCATTTCGGTGCCGGACTACTTGAAATACTCACCTGAAATGAATCTAGGTGAAACGCTAGCCGTCGCCGAAAATTCTAAAGGCCACCTTCTCGTACTCAACCATCCTGGCTCGGCTACGACCGGACCTCTGTTCGGCAATGCAACGACGCAATTGCTTGAATTTGACGACCGCGGGCATTTTGTCCGAGAAATCGGCCAAGGCATCTACGGGTTCGGTTACTCCCATTCAGCGCGCTACGACAAATACGACAATCTGTGGATCGTCGACAAAGGGACAAATGCAGTCACCAAAATTAATCCGGCCGGTTATGTCACATTGAATCTCGGCCGGCGTCCTGAAGGATACGAACCTCCCCATCACGTTCTACCGGAAGATAAAGTGCACGTAGATGGCTTTTTTGATGGGCCGACAGATGTTGGCTGGGACCAAGATGACAATATTTACGTGAGTGATGGCTATGTGAATTCACGGGTTGCCAAATTTGACAAACACGGTAATTGGATAAAAACATGGGGAACCTACGGAACTGATCCCGGACAATTTCGCCTACCCCACAACATGGGAGTTGACCGCAACGGATTTGTCTATGTTGCTGACAGGGAAAACCGCCGTATCCAGAAATTTGATTCAGACGGCAACCTCAAGCAAATCATCTATCTCAATGCACCATACGACAAAACGAGACAACCGGTTCTCGGCAACAAGAATCCGAATCCCCCCGACGAAACTGCCCCCTGGACGATCTGTATTTCCGGTGGCGACACACAATACCTCTTCGCATCTGACGTCGAACCAGGTCGAATTTACAAGATGACGCTTGAGGGAAAAATCCTCGGATGGCTTGGCGAATCTGGACGTCAAATGGGTCAATTCAATTGGGCTCATGGGCTGTCTTGTCGGTCCGAAGAAGAGCTCTACGTCGCCGATATGAATAACTGGCGTGTCCAAAAGCTGCTACTCAATAGGTCTTCACAGTAACAGCGAGAAGATTCGCGAAAAGAGCTCGACCGTCAAGCGACTGTGGTTCGTAGCCGCTGTCGCTTCACGCCCGAGAGTGGAACGAGGCGCACCAGCGGATGGAAATATGAAATCAATGATGCGAACACTACCCGTTGTAGCACTTGTAGGACTGACCACCGTCTGGATCTGAGCGATCGCACAGGGCTCATCGCTCGACGTAGTCGTGACCTATCAGTCCGGAGAGACTACTGTGGCCACTCCGATTCACCTTATGGTTCACTCCGAACCCTATGATCCGGAGGTGGCGCACCATATCGTCCATAAGGCCATCACGAAGGATGGTGAAACCGCCTCCTTCTCCAACCTCAGCGGATCACCGGTATATGTCAGCGCGATCTATGATGACCTTGGGCAAGGTGAAGAGGCATTACGTCAAGGGCACCTTTCAGGACCGGCAGTCCATGGCATTCAGAGATTTACTCTCATCCCACCTTTCTGGCGTCCTACACCGATCGAACTAACTGAGGGAGAGGCCCGAACGGTCAGATTATCTTTTAATGACAGTTACAGAATGCCCTAGCCGACTGGAGAACGGCCCATCACCGAAGAGAAGATCCAGCGTGAGATGGAGAGTGTCGACAACTCCACGAACACCACGTCGATCATTCTTCCACCGCAGACGACCCACTTCGGCCACGTAAGGTCTCAACCCGTCTCCGTTTAGCGAATGCCCGTTGATCAGTCACTTGATCAAATTCGTCGACAATCTGTCGCCCAATCAATTCTTCAAGTACGTCTTCCAACGTCACGAGGCCGGCAAAACTGCCAAATTCATCAATGACTGCAACAGCGTGTTGTCGCCGTTCAAGGAATACCAAAAGTAAGCGATCGAGCGGCATCGTATCAACCACAAAATGAATCGGTCTCATCAAACTCGTCAGGGCAGTACCAAACTGATCATTCGCCACCGATTTAAGAATGTCGACTTTGTGCACAATTCCGACAAGATCCTCGGCGGCATCTTCATATACCGGCACCCGACTATACTTCTCTAGTTCGGAGCTCTCTGCTGCATCGCGAACAGTTGTCTGCGCGTCCAAAGTAAAGACTACGGTTCGTGGCGTCATCACATCGGCCGCGGTACGACGCTCAAGTGCTAGCACATTACGAATAACTCGCGCTTCATGAGGCTGCAGATCACCCGAACGCAAACCGAGTCCGACCATGGTTAACAGTTCATCATCTGACACTCGGTGCTCTTGTTGGTCGGTCCACGCCAATTTTGTAGCTTGTTGCGTCAATGCAATGAGCGGCCGAAACACCCAGACGAGTCCCCGAAGAGGTCGGGCTACCAATGGCGCAAGACCGCGAGCGTAGACGACACCGATAGTTTTCGGTAGCACCTCAGAAAACAACAGGATAGCCAGCGTAAAGAAACAGGAAAACAACCAAATATTTCCACCCAAGAGCTGGGCTGCGAGAGCACCAGCCATAGCACCACCCCCCGTATTGGCAATGGTATTCAGCGAAAGCACCGCAGCAATTGGCCGATCTACCTGACGCCGTAATTCTTTAAGTATGTGGCCAGCGGGACGACCCGCTCTCTCCAAAGCTTCGATACGACTTACCGGTACGGAATACAACACAGCCTCAAACAACGAACAGGTCGCCGACGTTATCAAGACCGCGGTAATCACAAGCAGCAGTTCTAACATGGTAAGAATCAACTCCTATCAACTATTTAATCAATACGGTGATGTCCCGACTAAAACGGCAAGAAACGCATGCAGTCAATACGCATCCTGCGCACATCTCGATAACAAGCGACGCTAGCGCGTCAGGTCAACAGCGAGTAGCGTGTCATCGTTACGTACAATCAGATGACCATCTGCAATGGCGGGATAGGCTCGAACCGTTGCGGGAAGTAGCTGAACCGCTGCGACGGGGACGAATTCATCGGAAGACGCTTCGGCGAGCACCAATTCACCTGACTCTTTCATAAGCACCAGTAGTTCACCTGCAACCGTAACACTTCCAGACCCAAACGGCCCCGTATCCCAAGCGACTTCACCAGAATCAAACGCAACCGCTCGAAAGCTTGGACCGTACTCTTGCCTTCCGTGATAACCATATAAATAGCCATCGTGATACACGCTCGTGGCGTAGTGATTAGACAGCACATCGTCAGATGTCCACACTTCTTCCAGCTCTAAACCTGCGATACGAAACACACCAGCTCCAGTCCCGTACTGCGCCGAAATAAATAAGTGGTCATCCACCACAAGCGGTGTCGCTGCATTGACAGACGCACGAATACGCGCGCGCCAACTACGTTCAAACCGAACTCGTCCTGTTGCCGGATCAAGCGCAACTACATTATCTCGGGTGAAAAACACGGCGTGACGAACCCCTCCGAATGTCGCAACAATCGGTGAAGAGTAACTAGCCTCTTCATTTGTCGCGGTCCACAAAACATCACCGGTCGACGCATTGAAAGCAACAATACCGGCGCCGTCTTGTCCTCCGATATTAGCCAGCACACGCCCGTCTTCAACCAAGGGCGTCCCGGCCGCCCCAAAAAACGCTTTCGAAAACCGAAATTGTGCTCTCGTATCGACATTCCATAGGCCGGTCCCCGTTTCAAGATCTACAGCATGCAGTTGGCCTTGCGCCCCAAATGTAAATACTCGGCCGGCTGCAACAACTGGTGAGGACCGTGGTCCTTCATCAAAACCGAAATCATCACGATAGGTTGTCGGATAGGCATACCGCCATACCGGTTCGCCGGTATCGGCCATGAATGCCTCTAAAACTTCCTCTCCGGCTACACGATGAAAAATCAGGACACGACCCTCTGCAACAACAGGCCCGGCGAAACCTTCACCAATAGATCGTCTCCAGACCTCACGGGGCGATTCATCCGCCCATTCCCGAGCCAACGCAGGTCCCTCATAGACGCCATCACGGTCTGGCCCTAAAAACTGCGGCCAATCTTGGGCAATCAGCGACACACCGGCAATGGCAGCGAACGAAAATACACAGACACCGTAGTGCAAATGCACCACCTTAATTACGAACTGATTTTTTCTCCAAGACCTCATAAAATTTTTTCGCCTCTCGAAATTCCAGAAGCCCTGTCAGTCTTCGGCCATTCTTTTACCAACATCCCGTACACGACATGATCAACAAAATGGTCGTAAAGCCATTCGGCTTCGTGTAGGAACCCTTCCTCTTTAAAACATAGGCGGACTGGTATCGCCCGACTCTTCTGATTATCCACAGCGCAACGAATCTCGATCCGGTTTAATCGTAGCTCCTTAAATGCATGCTCAATCAACGCGCCACATGACGCTGTCACCAAACCCTGCCCCTGGTAGCTTGCACCGATCCAATACCCCAGTGACGTCAAGCGATTACGCCAATCTATTTGATGGTGACCGACGATACCGACGATATGGCCTTCAGACTTAATTGCCAATTGTGCGCCATTGTTACGTCCAATCTGCAATTGGGCAGCACGGATAAAAGCTCTCGTATCATCGACTCGGCGGATAGTATCCAGCCACGGCAACCATTTCTGAAGATAGCTACGATTCGATTCAGTGAGTGAAAACAACTCATCAGCATCTGATGTTTCGAGTGGATCCAGTCGAAGTCGGTCACTTACCGTAATCGTCTGCATAAAGTGATTTCGGTGTATCTGTTGTAGATTGTCAGCGATTATACTGGTCGCAATCCGGAACCACCGAGGAACATAACAACCTATGTCTGCCAGGCTACGTCATCGGCTCATGCACTTAAATCATTCGGTATTAACACTTACGGCAATGCTTTCGTTTGGGCTCTCAGGAATTATCTTCGCGCAGGACGATACACGCTCAGTAAGTATGGTCGAACTAACCGGTGACGGTGCTCAATATTGGCCTCGATGGCGTGGACCGTCTGGGCAAGGAATCGTTGCCACCCGCAACTACCCAGATCGTTGGACAGCGACGGACAACGTGCTTTGGCGAACGAGTCTGTCAGGACAAGGGAATTCTTCTCCAATCGTGTGGGGTGATTACATTGTTCTGACAAGTGGTCGAGACGCTGGACAACGACTGTTTGTCCAAGCGTATCGGCGGTCAGACGGCACACTACGATGGGAAACGGAAGTCGCGCCAGGGCGCCCTGAACGCGTCCACTCGAAGAACGGTCCGGCGTCGGCGACCCCAACGACTGATGGCAAACGAATCTTTGCCTCACTCGGAGGACGTGGCATCGTGGCTCTCGACTTCGATGGAAATATTCTCTGGCACACAGCTGTAGGCTCAATCAATAACTACCACGGGCCTGCCGGCTCACCGCTTCTATACGATGACCTACTCTTTGTGTACCAAGACCAACGTGGTGGCGGCTTTGTCGCCGCGTACGATACCGCCACTGGGAACGAGGTCTGGCGAACGGGAAGAGACGCCAGCGTCGGTTGGGGCTCACCGATAGTAATCCGGGTCGGTGACCACGATGAATTGATCATCAGCAGCCAAAATTCCGTCAATGCCTATAATCCGCGGACAGGTAACGAATTGTGGCAGTGTGGCGGCAATCTATTTGAGGTGATTCCGACACCCGTCGTCGAAGCAGGGCTTATCTTCTGCGCCTCGGGACGGGCAGGCCCAACACTTGCTATTCGACCAGGCGGACAAGGCGACGTCACGGACACCCATATTGCTTGGTCCACGTCACGCGGATCGCCGTTTGTACCCTCTCCAGTCGCGTACGATGGATTCCTTTACACGATCAATGACATGTCAAGCATCATCACCTGCTTCGATGCAGCAACAGGAACGGTGATGTGGCAACAACGACTCGGACGAGCAAGACGTGAGGGTATTTCTGCGTCACCGGTTGTCGTTAATGACAAAGTATTCGTCACAAACGATGATGGCATTACATTTGTCCTGAAAACAGGAACGGAGTTTGAGCTCCTTCACACAAATAACATTGGAACACAAACACTGGCGTCTCCGGCACTCGTTGATGGCATCTGGTATATCAGAACCGTCGATGAGCTAATCGCTGTTGGCCACTGATCGCACATTGATAGCTACTGCCACACACTTTCGAGAGTGCAACAAGCAGTCGGTCTCAATAAACAAGGTGCCTCACTAAAAGATTGCCAATGGGTTCAACGGCGACCCTGTGCCACCATCCATTGCAAGCGGCGCCGCCACAAGCAGGAATTCCCATCGGTTTTGACGAGCCGCCTCCGCGGCCACCGCTTCCAAATCAAGATTATCAAAGAGTGGCATCCCCATCGCGACGATTGTCAGCTGATGAATCGGTTGCGTAACACCATCCACACCGGACGGCATAACATCGTTTGTCCCGTCGCCACCAAGCATCGCAACACCCCGCTCACGTAACCAAGGCGCAACAGATGCATGCAACCCGGACGCCTGCTCAGATGTCGCCCAGGCTCCCACATCTGCACGGCGCGCCCAACGTCCGCTCCGCACAAAGACGATATCTCCGGGCTCCACACGCACCCCGGATTCACGCTCCCACGCCTCGAGGTCATCCACGTATATAGGCGTTCCTGGATCAAGGTAGTCAACACCCTTGAGACGAGCGATATCCATCAGAATACCTCGCGTAACGATGCCCTGCTTGAAATTGATAATCGCTAACTTTGCGCAACCAGCCGGCGTCACCTCCTCATCACGTACGTAGCCGTTATACATACGGCCGTCGTGCATCATGTGACACAGTGAGTCCATATGCGAGTGCGCGTATCCGTGATAGGCGAAGGTGTACCGGTCGCTACGGAATGGCCCAGGACGGTCGGGGCCAAGCATTTCTCGTCCGATTGGCGATGTCGCATCAACGGCTCGTTCGGTGAGGTAATTGTGCGACAGGGACACCGAGACGCCCGCTGTCGCAAGTGCCAGAGCCGCTCGCCGTTTCTCGGGAGTAATAAGGTTCAGCGTTCCTAACTCATCGTCAGAACCCCACCGTCCCCAATTCGATAAATCGGTCATCCATTCATCGACCATGGCCTCGGTCACAGAACGAGAGGACTGAGAGTGCACAACGACACTCACAGCCGTCAGAACGACAAAAACGATTCCTGTAAAAGCTCGACGTTTTTTAGAAACACGCATAACTCCCCTTTCGGGCTTGTGAATGAATATACCCAACGCCTAGTCTGATGTTGAAATTCTGTACAGCTTAGACGCCGTGCGGATGAATAGACTTGAATGCGCTATAGCCGGTGTCGCCATCGACATCTCATTTAAACTATTCACAGCAACGACTTCAAACTCTTCACCCGCCTTAATAACGTATGTATCTCCATCTTCACTCAATGCAAATATATGGTCCCGATATGCCCACGGCGATGCGGTGAATGCGACACCGGGACGGATGCGTTGACGGCCATAGACTTCTTCTCCGGTTCGCGCGTTGTGGCACGTAAAAAATCCGCGATCGAGGAGCGTATAGTAGTGATCGTGATAAATGATCGGAGAAGGATTATAGGATGCCGCTTGGGGTAGATACCACGCAATGGATTCATCGAGCGCACCGTCCTCCGGCACACTAATATCGCCACTCGCTCCAGGTTTAATGGCAAACACCGGCCGCTGCTGGTCCCCGATGTAGCCTGAACCGAGATAAAGAAAACCAAATCGTGAAAACGGCGTTGTGATCGTAATCGATGACATCCCCGTCAGTTCCCACAACAAGTTCCCCTGAAGATCGTAGGACCGCACTTTATCCGTGCCCGTTGTCACAAGTTCCGTTCGAAGGTCATTTTCCCAAACGTACGGAGTAGACCAGTTTGATCCCTCATCCCGATTCACTCGCCAGAGCTCAGCACCAGTTTCCTTGCTCAATGCCACCAGGAACGACTGGTCATCATTATCATTGATAAGGTAGAGACGATCCCCGTGAAGTACTGGCGACGCCGCCGTACCCCATCCTGCTCGTGTATCAACCAAATCAAAGGTCTGCGACCACAGTACGCGCCCGGTCATATCGAGACAAAACAAACCCACGTTTCCGAAATACGCGTAAATGTACTGACCGTCCGTCACCGGTGTCTCAGAAGCATAGGTATTCTTGAGGTGCCGGGGTGCCTCAGGTATTCCCCGATGCACCTCCTGCTGCCACACTAGGTCACCGGTCCCGATACTGAACGCAAACACCATCCAGCGATGCTCATCGGTGGGCGCTGGCCGCTCCCCGCCGAAGTAAAACCCAGCCCGTGGCTCTTCAACAGCACCTTCACTCGCGACGCCGGTCACAATGACCAGATCGTCCCACACGATTGGTGAACTCCAGCCAAGCCCTGGCACGTCAGCAATCCACTGCACGTTGTCAGTTGTGCTCCACGTCATCGGCAACGACGGATCATCGACAACGCCAAGAGCACCATGACCACGAAACTGTGGCCAGTTCTCATTGGCAATTGAAGTGTTCGAAAGACTGAACCAAGCTAGTACAACAAGCACACAGGTAAAGATTACGCGACGGCGTTCGGACGCGCGCCAGCAATATTCCTCACACCCACGACCCACGTTCTTAATCATCCGATACCTCATTCATAGCCAATTCACGCGGACACCTGCACAGAACTGTTATTCCTGACCTGCCCAAAGAACAGTCACAGGGATGCGATAAAAACCTGTTTGAGCCGTCATGAAGAGTGTCATGCCGTCAGGTCCACCAAATGCCAGATTGGCAGGACGCTCGTCTGGTTGAATCGACCCAAGGTGACGTCCCTCGGAATTAAATACCCAGATGCCACCGGGACCCGTCGCCCAGATATTCCCGCGTGCGTCGACTTTAAGTCCATCTGGGACGCCCGCCGCGTCGTCATCCGTAACATCGGCGAATACGCGTCCATTGGTCAGCGTGCCATCGGCAACCAGGTCGTACACCATCCAAATTTTGCTCGCGTTGTCAGAGTTTGCAACATAGAGACGCGACTCGTCAGGAGACAAGCCAATCCCATTCGGGCGTGTCTGGTCGGCCAATAATGACAACTCGCCGGCTGCACTGAGACGATAAATGCCATTGACCGCCACCTCTTTTGCCGGGTCATCATCCTGGGCAGCGAGTCCGTACGGAGGATCCGTAAAGTAGAGTGAGCCATCAGAATGAAACACGAGGTCATTCGGACTGTTCAAACGATTGCCCTCGTGATTATCGACAACGACCTCTCGTGAACCATCGGCACTGATGCGACTGATCTGGCGATTCCCATGCTCCGTAAACAGAATGCGTCCCTCACGATCAGTCGTGATGCCATTTGAACCAGCCATCACCCCGTCTCGATCACCCTCGAACACTGGTGAAAGGAACGTGCTAACACCATCAGTGGCACTCCATCGAAAAATCGTATTCCCGGGAATGTCACTAAACAGCACCGCACCTCCATCACCAGCAATCCAGTGCGGCCCCTCTGTGAAACCGAATCCATCGGCAAGGTGTTCAATAACGGCTTCTCTGGGCACCAACTCGTCAAACGCTGGGTCAAGCCTGACAATTGTGCCAGCTCCTGTATCGACTGCCTCCACAGGAATGGTCTCTGACTCTTCAACAGGTGAGTCGCTCTCGCACGCAATCGTGAAAACAAGTACGCCCACAACACAGATAGCCCTTCGCATTACAATCTCCTCCTGCTAAAACCTGAATAACCGCGTTAATTTGACAGCAAGGCCCCGATTTCTTAGTAATGTGGTGCGCTCCGGTCTCAAAGACAACGTGTCACGCGCTTCGGTATAGACCACGAACAGTTCGCTTCCAGGCTGATACTCCCATCGTAGCCGAGCATTCGTATCTATACTTCGACCACTTGAGTTGTATTGAACAAGAGCCCCCACAAAAAATCTCGGCGTTAGCGTGTACGTTGCACGTGAACTGACCAACGTCGTCGAAAATTTCCCCTGCGGAAGATCGAGCCAGTTTAAAGACATTATTGGCTCTAAAGAAACTTGCGGCGTGACCTCGACCCGAGGCCGAATCAACGTGACTGACGTTTTATTCCCACCAAAAAACGTTCCGTATTCAACGGACGCATTTCCAGAAAATAGTCGTTGGGGACCAAAGGCATACCCCAAACGCGTATTGTTAAATTCGTAGCCACCTACGGGAATACTAATACCAGGTGAAATCTCAAATGGAGCTTTTAGAAACTCATAATTCAGAGAATGGTCAACAAAAACCTCGTCGCTATTCTCAAATTCAATACCAAAGACCCCGGACTGAACGCGCGTCTCTAGTAGCCCCGCACCATCGGTTGTGTAATCAAGACTAGCTTCCCATGACAGCTTGCGAATGGACTCCCAGCGAACCAAACGTGGACTAAACCTGGCAGACCCAAATGAACGACGGAAGTCATAACGTCGAACGAATCCAATTTCCGGGTTAAAGTTTGCCCCGACGGATAACTGCTCAATCTGTAATCCATACCGGTCAGCAGCATAATTAAATTGGCCACGATAACTAAGGTCATCCCCAACAAGACCAGCCGTCTCCGTCTTGGCAAGATAGGCATTGAGATTCACATTGTCATAAAACGTAAAGACACCATCCACACCATATGCTTGGTTTGATCCCTGTGACACCTGCGAAACTGATCGCCCGGTAAATACGCCACCAACAGAACTACGACGTAGTACATCCCGTTTTATCCGCAAAACCGAATAGTTGGTGGACGGCAGCTCGATGGTGCCATCACCTTCGGTCTGAATATTTAACGCACCGATACTATAGGGACCGACTTTTCCAGTTAGGCGCGCCCCACCTCGAATCGGTATGACACGCCCATTTTCAAGACCAATTCTCCGGCTAAAAAACAAGACAGGGGTATTGGTGGCCTGTCGCCCGCGCCGATAGGCAGAACTCCCGCCCCCAGAAAACCCGCGCCCTCCAGCAAATTCAAAGAGCCCCTTACCCTCAAGAAAAAATTCTCGCTTTTCCGGAAAAAACAAACTAAACCTGGTCAGATTCACTTGTTGCTCATCAACTTCAACCTGCGCAAAATCCGTATTGACCGTGAAATCGGCCGTCAAACTCTGGGTGATCTTGTACTTAATATCAACGCCGGCATCCCCACTTAGTTGATTCTCTACCGGACTCAGCGTCGAAAAGTCACTCGTTAACCCGCTAATGGCGTATGGCTTCACATCAATATTGATTGACTCGTCAGGTACTTCAAGACCGACAAGGTTTCCCGCGTAGGCTGCTGTCGTAAAACCTCTTGACGACAGTGAAGCTGGTATGAGTGTCAGAAAACTTCGTTCATTCTTGGACAAGACCGTACGCCCGAGATTGACACCCCATGAACGTCCGACACCGGCCGGGTACCGCAGAGAACGAAATGGGATCACAAACTCAACGGTCCACCCACCATCAAAATATGCGGTCCTGACATCCCAGACGGAATACCAAACGAGATAGAACGTTGGCTCTTCCGTAAACTCCATCACCAAGCGCGCCCCAATCGGACTGGTACGAAACAAGACCCCCGTGCGCTGGTCATGAAAGGTGTCAAATACAATCGCGAAATTATCATTTCGAAAGATCTCGTCACGACGCATTTCATTTGCAACCACCTGATCCATGCGCGATTGCCAACACCGTGCCGAGATATAGATGTTCTCATCATCAAACAAAATCCAGGCTTCCGTACGCTCCGTCGCAGGCTGCCCCTCCACCGGTTCTTGTTGAATAAAGCCAGTAATCGCCTGCTCCTCGGTATACACAGCCTCCGTAAGCAGTCCGTCCATCACAATAGGCGCATTTAGACGGATCGCGCGTACTGTCGCTTGCCCTGTACTATTTCGCGATTCAACCGCCGGCGGGATCGGCGCAGGTGGATCAATGGTAAGACTCGTTAGTGAAAACCCACCACTGGCAAAACCCTCAGGATCAGCTAGCGCCCCAATGGGTGTCTCACTTAAGTTCGTGGCGGACAAGTCTGCCATGCCTAACTCAACAATGATCTGGTCCTGGAGAGCGAAAAGTTCCGAGAACGCGCCATCAAGCGTTGCAGCCCGAACCGTCCGTCCGTCGGCATCAGTAAGCTGCACGGTGATTCTGAGACGGTCGTCAACCCGTTGAAATGCGCCACTGACAACCCAAGCCGACTGAACTTGCTCAACGTCTGTTGAACTCAGAGAAATAAAGCCGGAAGCTGCCGACACATCGACACGAATCGATTCAGCAATACCGACGCTCAACCAGTCATCAGCCGGCGCACCACTGATATTGGTAAATGGAAGAATGACGACGGGGGTGTCCTCGCCATCAGAAACTGGCACCTCTTGAGCCCACGTCGTCGCTACGGCCAACATCATCAGCGCAACCACTCGCGTGCTCATCTATCAACTCAAAACCGTAACAATCGATTAAATTTCACAACAAATGCCCGATTTTGAAGCCCAGGAAAGCGCGGTGTCAATGTGTCCCGCTCATCGGTATACACGAGAAACAGCTCACTCCCTGGTCGATACTCCCAACGCAACCGAACGTTTGTACCAAGTGACTCGGTCGCAGAGTTGTACTGCATCAATGCCGAGACAAACATACGTGGTGTCACCGTATAGGTCAGCCACGTTGATACCAATTTACTCGTGAACGTACCTTGAGGCAACGTAATCCAATTTACAGACATAGACGGTTGCACAGAAAATTGAGGTCCCATGCTGACTCGCGGTTGAAAGAAACCAAGCCCCGTCTTATGTCCACCAAAGAATTCACCACGATCAAAAATCAGGCCACCAGACAAAACGCGCTGCTGGCCTAACGCATAGACGATGCGTGTATCGAGAAAGGTGTAGCCACCGACCGGAATCGCAACGGTCTTCGCGATTTGGAATGGCACCTTAAGGAATTCATAATTATCAGTAACACCCGCAAACACATAATCGCCGTTTTCGAATTCAGCGCCCAGCAACAACTGTTGCAAGCGTGTTTCCAATGTTCCCGTGCGATCAGTGATGTAATCAAGACTCGGTTGAAACAAGAATTTTCTGACTGATGACACTGCCGCCGGGCGCGGACTGTACCGAAACTGCAAGAAATTTCGCCGAAAGTTCGTCCGCCGCACGAACCCGATCTCCGGATTGAAGTTTCCCCCAACCGCGCGGCGCTCAACCCGCGCCGCGCCAACGCAGGTGCGCGAGCTGCTGCGGACCGGCGCGGTCAGCGGCCTGCTGATCACGCCGCCTTACGGCCACTACGCCTTCAGCGACCGCCGCGCCTATCCCTATTTCCAGATGGCCGACGAGCTCGGCGCGCCGATCTATGTGCACCAGGGCGCCATGTTCGGCCCGCCTGAGAACGCGCCGCAGTTCCGCAGCCAGCTCAGCCACGTCGACCGAGTGGTCGTGGACCCGTCGGGCCGGGCGGCCCCAGTCGAGCAGGGCGTCCTCGCGGAAGATCTTCGGGGCCGGCGTGGCGAGCGCGTCGTCCTGCGGCGCCGCGTCGGCCGTCCCGTCGGCGATCCGGCG
>CAZWKO010000007.1:10276-22695 GCA_964634925.1 uncultured Vicinamibacteraceae bacterium | reverse complement strand
ACTGTGGAGAGTCGAGTCTTGCCATTCGCGTAGCTGGCGCTGCATTAGGTCGACGACCGCTGGTTCACGATCTGATAAATCGGTAGTTTCTCCAGGATCACGAGTGATGTTGAAGAGTTCCGTCGTTGACCCTGTCGATCCATTGACAACGAGCTTATAGTCGTTATCGAGAACGACACGGGAACCCAAATAGTCACTTGGCATGATTGTCGAGTAGTGGAAGTTCTGGAAAATTCGTGTCGGGATACCATCCATGAGTTTGACTAACGGGGTGGTGCCGGCCTGAAGGTCAGCCCGGATATAGGGCTCGGTCATTCGACCATTAAGTCCCGCTATATTGAAACTCCAAAAAAATATTGGTTCTGGTCTGGCGGTCATTACGCCGTCGACTAGCGGTTCCAGATTGATTCCATCAAGAACTCGATCTGGGAGGTTGTGTCCTGTGAGACTGGTGAGTGTTGGGAGAATGTCACTCGTAACGGCTGGGACATCAGTTGTTCGCGATGACTGAATCCGTGCGGGCCACTCAATGATGCTGGGTACACGGATGCCCTCTTCATACATGGTGCCTTTCAGACCTCTGAGTGGAGAGTCTGCAAGGCCGCTAGACGGGGTGCCGTTGTCGCCCTTATACCAGAGCAATGTGTTGTTCTTGAGGCCAACTCTATCCAGGTAATCTCTTAGTTTGCCGATGGCCCGGTCCATTGCTGTGATTTCTGCATAGCGTTCACGGAGTACCTCGCGCAATGGACGCCGGATTTGAAGACCGGTGTGGTTTGAGGTTAGCGTGACAATTTTTTCCCCGTACTGATTTGGCAGGTTGTCGTACAAAGCAAGGTCTTCTTCCAACCCGCTATACGGTTCGTGTGGTGAACCAAACCAGAGGACGACAAAGAATGGTTGTTCGGTCGCTTGGGCGTCTGAAATGAAATTAATCGCTGCATCGACAACGACGCTCGAACCTTCACCGTCGATGCGATTGGGAGGGGCACCGTTGTTCGATAGGCTCGGATTAAGTTCGAAGAAGTTGTCATGTGATAACCACTCATCAAAACCCATGGCTCCTGGGTTCGTTGGCGAATCACTCTTCACGGGTCCGACATGCCACTTTCCAAAATGTCCAGTAGTGTATCCGGCCTCTTGCAGCAAATCTGCAATAGTTATTTCGTCAGGTCGGATAGACCAGTTGGGCGCGAATGTCCCGTAGCGATTGGGATGGCGCCCGGTTAAGACGCTGCCCCGGGTTGGTGAACAGGTTGGGTGCGCCGCGTAGAAACGGTCGAATTGAAGGCCAGACGCTGCCATCTCGTCGAGAACCGGGGTACGTAGGTATGGGTGTCCGTTATAGCCGGTTTCTTCCCAACCGTGGTCGTCACCCATAAGCAGGATAATGTTCGGTCTGTCCTGGGCGTGCGCCGCTGGTGCTAAGCCGAAGCTTGTGGTGCCAACGAGGATAGCTAGGCTGGTGCGAAGTGCGTCTTTTATCATGGGCGTAGAATTCCGTCAGAATTGATTAGACCATTGAACGATATGAATGGACTGAAAGCAATATGCATGCCCTCTGTTTGTCTGACGGATGACGAATCGTCAGAATTGTAGGGCGTGAAACCGTCGGAGACGAGGAGAAGGTAGAGATGGCTGAGATTGCCGTAACGCTAAAACAACACGACACAACTGCTAGTCTGGCGACAATCCGTGATCATCAATTTGTGATCGACCGGCCAGAAGCCAAGGGTGGTCATAATGCGGGCCCAATGGGTGGAGAATTATTGCTGGCGTCTGTCGGTGGATGTTTTATGAGTAATCTTCGGGCCGCGATCACTGCTCGAGAAGACGTCCGTGTCGAGGATATCGCCTTGACCGTAACGGCGACCTTATCGGATGACATGACACGATTTTCTGCTGTTCACCTCCATGTCACAGCAGACGCAGAAGGTTCGGAGTTGCGGAAACTGGTGACGATTGCCGAACGGGCTTGTATTGCGGCAAATACGATTAGGGGTTCGGTCGATCTCACTGTGACGTCAGAATAAGTGATGATGTGGCAGTTCGAAGAACGCATCACTTAGTAGAGTGATTGCCTGATGTACCCAACATGCGATGTCCGATGATGTTTCCACGGTATGCCGAGCGCATTCACCGCCTCTATAGTCGCCTCTGCAAGATTTCCGTAAATCTCAACGGTAAACCCGTCACCTAGTTCAGCATGGGCTTTTAAATATTCGCCGACGGGTGGATTTTGAAGGTGTGTGAGTAAGGCCGCATCATTTTGATACACCTCTGTCCACGTAAAGGCACAGGGGTCATCTGGGTTGGCGTCGAAATTGTGTAATAGCATTCCCGGTTCACTGTCTTCTACGGCTTTGTCAACGGTCGCAGCAATTTCAAGATATTGATCAACGCAATCCGGTTTGACGTGCACATGGGCAAGTAGTACGAATGGCGAATCCGCAAACGTCATGGCTATTCTCCTGGAGACATGAAAAGAAAACGTGATTGCGTTACATTTTATTCTGAGTTGTAGATGATTAGTGTGACTGGTCCTCTTATGTGCGTGTCGACTATTCACTCAGTACTATCAAAGCAAGACGAGCGCGTAACCGATCAGCTACCATTAGTCGGATTCTGATGAGTGGCCATGCAACGCTACACGACGTCCTGATTGAGATTGCTTCAGTCCTCAAGATCCAGCGACCATTGACGGTTCTTGATGTCGAGACAACTGGTGTGTGGCCGAAATCGGATCGGATCGTTCAAATTGCGTATGTCACCGTCACACCGGACCAGCAAGTAATTGAATACGACCAGTTGATCAATCCCGAACGATCGATTCCAGCAGAGTCGACGGCGATACATAGGATTACCGACGAGGATGTTAAAGAGGCGCCTGTTTTTAAAGAGGTTGCCGTGGCGATTACCGAGGCGTTGTCCGGACATGATTTTGTTGGGTATAACTTTCGGTTTGACCGCCAAATGCTGCAAGCTGAATGCGATCGTGCCGGCGTGGACTTTACATTCGATGGCGTGGCGCTCATTGACCCGCTCCATGTCTGGCAGCGGTTAGAGCCACGGACATTGATCGATGCGTCGGAGCGATTTATTGGCAAGCGACCAGATGATGCACATCAGGCCGATGCAGACATTGATACGACAGCACGGGTTTTGCTTGGACAAATGACAAGTGCAGGGCTGAGCGACCAGCTTGATCTGTCTGTGGCAGGGCTATCATCCGTGCGTAATCAAACTGGCGTGAACCGACTTGACGTTGATGGGAAACTCATTTGGCGAGACGGGGCAGCTCGATTGAGCTTCGGTAAACACCAAGGTGCTTCTCTGAAAGAGGTCTGCGAGAAAGATCCCGGCTATTTAGAGTGGATTGTCAAGAGCGACTTTTCGCATGATTTGAAGCTGTTGATCAAAAATGCATTAGGTGGCAATTTCCCCCCACAACCCAAGCCTTCCTGAGGAATCCCTGGTTGAGCAAGCAGGCGATATCTTCCGTTCGTTGGATTAAGTGAGATTTCCTGGTTCCTCATGAAATCAAACCTTAGGCGTTCCTTCGGGAGTATGGCGACCGGAGACCTCGTAAGAAAGGTATTGCGACGGTTTACGGGTCCAGGTCTCTTGGTACGGGATGTGCGCCGGCTTGTGAGCGATTTACGCACAGACCTCATCCGTTTGTATGCGACTTACCATCAGAAGCGAAAGACGCCGGGGCGCGTGTTCAGGATTCGTCGGAGAAATTGCCGGATGTGGTTGCCTATTTCCTATGGTGAAACTGTAGCGCAGCGCCGGTTTGGTACATTCGAGCCATGGACATTCGATGTGCTTGATCGCATCGTTCGGCCGGGTTTTGTTGTCGTTGAACTAGGCGCCTGTTACGGTGCCTTTACGATTCACCTGTCACGACTCGTTGGTCCGGAAGGTCGAGTCTATGGGTTTGAACCTTTCCCGAAATACTTTGAAATTGTGGAACGGAATATTGCGCTGAATACACTTAAAAATGTTCGACTCTTGAATAAGGCTGTGACTTCCCCATCGATGTCGTCAGTGGATTTTAGCGCGGAGTCAATCAGCCCCTACTCAGGTATTGAACAGATAACGGGACTTGATTATTCAGAAGTGTTGGACAGTGCAAAAGATGAGAGCACACATTCAATCGATACGGTTCAATGTGTGCCATTGCTGGAGTTTTTATCCAGCGAGCAGTGCACCATGGATCTGTTATTTATGGATATCGAAGGAACCGAAATTGATGTGTTGAAAAATATTCGGAGTCTCCTTTGCAGTGAGGGAAAGCGTCCGGTAGTGTTTTTCGAACTACACCCACGGTTTTATCGTTCTGGTGATGAGACGTGGCTGTACGACTTTTTTGAAGAGTGTGGTTATTCCACAGAACGGATAACCAGCCATTTGCTTTGTACGCCGCGGTAATAGTGGCGGAGATGAGGGTTATGAGTGTGGCCGGAGGAGGCCTATGACTATTCGTTATGTCCATCTGATTCTGGCACTTGCGGTTGTAGGTACGTGGGCGTGTGGTGGTGCCGAGTCAGTTGTGGAGTCGAATGAAGAAGGCGGGGTCGTAATACCTTCGATTCAAAGGAAACGGCAGCCGTTTGTTGGTGCGTGGGCGTTAAAAACGATCGAGCGGCGCAACGTAGAAGGGGAATTGCTAGAACCGCCGACGGAGGTTCGGGTTGGATATCTGATCTATGACGAGACTGGGTATATGGGTGTCACGCTCATGAGGTCGAACAGACCCCCCCATGCAAGGGTGGTCGATGGGCGAGGCGAGCCAACGGCTGAGGAGGCACTTCAGGATTACAGTGCGTACACTTCCTACTTTGGGAGGTTTACGGTCAACGAAGAAGAAAGTATGGTCACGCATCATCTTGAGGGCAGCTTGAATCCGGGTGGCGTGGGGTTGGATTATGAGCGGTCGTACGATTTTTCGGGCGGTGACTTGGTACTCAAACCTCCAATGAGAGACGATGGTTCGCAGTCATTACTGACATGGGAAAGACTGCCTGACTTGGATGAGGGCGACCTGAGCGAAACACACCGAAAGTTATTCGGAGTGTTTCGGGTGGAGTCGGTTACCCGCCACACTACGGACGGTTACGAAGTGGAAGCCGAACAGTATGAGACGGCCTATCTGCTATACGCCCGCTCTGGTCATATGTCCGTTCATCTAATGCGGCCTGGCCGACGGCCGTTTGCTGCGGACCAACCGACAGCTGACGAAGCGTTGCACGCGAAACAGTCCTACGGAAGCTATTTCGGCCCTTATTCTGTGCATGAGATAGCCGGTTGTATCTCGTGTCCAGGCCCCCGCGACCAAGGCTATTTGTTGCACCATCGGGTTGGGAGCGAAGATCCGAGCGCTAATGGTGTTGATGCAAGGCGGTACTATGAATTGAGTGACACACATTTAACTTTACGCCCACCGGTTCGAACGGATGAAGAAGGGCGACAGCTGATTTCGGTAATTAGATGGACACGACTAGGGCCATCCTAGCTCCGATAATTGCTTTTTGGGAGGGTTGTTCTCTATTCCTGCTATGCTAGATAGCTTCGTCGCCCAATGATTGTTGTAAGGCTGGGTTTCCCTCAGCAGGAAACAGAGATGCGGCGCTTCGACGAATTACAAACGCCGACGATCTTTTATCGGGTGCTTTGCATAGCAGAGAACGATTCGATGGAGGAATCGTATGGCCGCTCAGGAAATTGGTTGTTAAAGAAATGTAGGTTGTGGTTCTTAAAACACTATGAGTAATAACAATACTTCGTCCGAGCATGCTCCGTGGATTACGTATCGACCTGAACTCAAAGTACTGGACTGTACTGTTCGCGATGGTGGCTTGATCAATGCTCACCAGTTCAGCGATGAATTCGTTCGGGCGGTGTATGACACATGTCTTGAAGCAGGTGTCGATACCATGGAGATTGGGTACAAAAATTCAGAGCGACTCTTTTCGAAAGAGGCTTTTGGTCCGTGGCGGCACTGTGATGAGCAAGACATGCGCCGTGTCGTTGGCGACCACGATGCAGAGAGCTCTGGGCTAACACTCTCGGCAATGGCGGACGCCGGAAAAAGTGATTGGAAGACAGCGATTGGTCCGGCTAAAGACAGCGTGTTGGGGATGATTCGCGTTGCTTTTTATGCGCATCAGGTGTCGGAAGCCGTCGATATGATTCAACACGCAAGCGAGCAAGGTTATGAGACGATGGCGAATCTCATGGCTGTGTCAAACATTACGGAAGAGGAGATTGCGACAGTATTAGAAGCGATCGCTCCGACGCCGGCGAGTACGATGGTGATCGTTGATAGTTTTGGGCATCTGTACCGTGAACAGATTGATCGGCTCTACCGTAAGTACGCTGATGCGATGAAGGGGACTGGCAAGGAAATCGGTATCCATGCACACAACAATATGCAGTTGGCCTTTGCTAACACTATTGAGGCTATTGTGTTGGGATCGAACCGTGCTGATGCGACGATGGCCGGGTTGGGCCGAGGAGCCGGTAATTGCCCAATGGAATTACTGCTCGGATTTCTTCGGAATCCGAAATTTAATTTGCGCCCGGTAATCGGATTGCTGCAGAAATTCATGCCCGAAATCAGAAAGACGGTGGAGTGGGGCCCACTGATTCCTTACAACATTACGGGACAATTAAATCTGCATCCTCGTTCGGCGATGGAATTTCGGGCAGGTGATACCCCAGATGATTTTGTGGCGTTCTACGATCAAATCGTGAACGAAACATAGAAAACCATGCTGCTGTGTGAACTCGATCTTCAAGCAGTGGCTGCACGGTACCCATAGGGGTAGATCTCTGAAGGCTAATTACTCTGGTGATTGTGTGAGTAATCGCCACGGGATCAAAAATCGCTCGACTAGTACCTGCTGCGCCGTCGTCGGGTATGAAGCGAGGTTGTCATAGCCTCGCATAGATAGCTGATACTGGGCCAGGAAGAGGACGTTCGATACGATTAAAAATAGGGCGGCAAAACGGATCCAAGTTTTTCTGCGAAACCAATCAAGTGAGGACATTAGTGCTGTGAGAGCCACAGCAAACAGAATCGTGTAGCTGATAAACCGGCGGGCTCCGAAAGCTTCTCCGCCCCACCAGTCTTCGACGCTGGCATTTATGTAGATTGTTGTGACGAGAACAAGCGCACTTCCTAAGCCTAGCACCGCATCACGTTTTCCAAGCCAATACAGGCCGCCGCTTGCGAGAAGTAACGCCGGTGTCCACGAAAAAAGTCCATGATTCCAAGAAAGCAACACTGAGAATATTTGCGGATCCGTCCATCGCATGAAGCCCGAGCCTTGGGGTGTGAGAAGCGGTTCACCGTATATCGCATGCCACGCTAGCATTTGCGGAGTAAACGTTAGTGCCGTTGTCGCTGCCATGACTCCGAGACGTTGAAGAGTCACCGGAAATGTCGTTCTTTTTGTCAGGAGTCCATGCGCTGCTTCAGTCAGTGGCAGGAGTACGATGATCGCATCTTGCCAACGTACTAGTGTGACAAGTCCAGTCAGAACACCAAGCAGTAGGTATCGCGTTAATTCGGTCCGACCGCGGGTTCGGTACCAGCTATCGACGAACAGTGCCACTGTAAATAAGGATGTCGCATGAGAGTAGGCGGGGGCGCTAAGCGAATAGTAGATGGCTGGGGACGCTAACCAGGTTACGAGGATGGCCCAGAATGCTGTCTCAACAGAAAATAAATGCTTGGCGAGACGGAAGCACAAACAGACTCCGGCAGTTGCGTATGCAATTCCCGCAAGTCCCGCGGAGAGTTGAAAGGGTAGAGCGATACCGTCCAGCGGAATCTCCCCACCAAACAGATTGATTGACCAGGCAACCGCGTATGTTAATAGAAATGCGGGTAACCATAGGAGTGCTGGTCCAATAGACATCAGATTGATCGCGTGATTAGTGCTTGTTCGCGTTGTCGTCCAGACGCCGCCGTCGTTGCTGCCGTACAGAAGCTGGTAGTCGTTGAAAAAATTAAAATCTGCGTCAAAGACCATCGAACGGATGTAGGCGTAGTACTGAATACCATCGCCATCGATGACTCTGCCATGTGTACGGGGAAACAGCGTCATAGCCATAAGATATGCCAGTGAAAAGATGATTCCGATGGCAACGATGACTGCGTACGGACGGCGTTCAAAGAATTCTAATGTCTTCGACATCATCATTCGTCTCGTTTATGAGACGACGGCTACGAGCGTGAATGCTTGTTGCCGAGCTGTGGGTTAGAAGACCAGCAGCGAGTCGTGGGTATAGTTTAGACAATAAGTGGGTATAGAGTTCTGAGTGAGGGGCGGGGGAATATCAACGACTGGCGCTTATGACGCCACTCACGTCGTGTTATTCTGACGATGGCGTCGACGAGGTGGCGAACTAGTGGCGCAGTCCTCACAGTGAACTTCTATACAGAACGTAAATCCAAAGGGTCGCGGTCGTGAGTAGCAGGCGAGCTGCCGGTGCTGTCTTTGGAATTGTGCTTTGTGTCTATTTAACAACAACGGGCGGAAGTTATGCGACGGATCTTGCGAGCTATGAGGTTACAAAGAATCTTGTTCAGCGAGGTTCCGTCGCGATGTCATACAACGTACTCGAGACAGAGGCTGAACGCGGACTCGATGGGCAATATTATGCACCCGTTGGCATTGGACATCCGTTAGTTGGTGTTCCGTTCTATTTTGGTTCACAGGTTTTCCAGCAACTGTTTAATGTCAGGCTGGGGAAGCCAGAAACGCTCGATAAGGCCGCGGTTGTGGTGGGGAGTGCGGTTGCCGCTGCGTTGTGTGCGCCATTAGTGGTTCTCTTTGCTTGGCGCCTTACGGGCAACCTAGTCGGTTCTTTGTTTGCTGCCTTTGCGTTGGCGTTTGGAACATCTCTCTGGCCCTACTCAAAGTTTGGGTTCAATGCGCCCTTAGCGACCTTGTGTTTATTGGGGGCTACGTACTGTGTCTGGACAGGCGTCCGATCGAAGCAGCTATGGATGTTGGCGTGGGGTGGGATTGTTCTGGGATACGGCCTTTTAACTCGGCATGAGCTGGGCATCATGGCGATTCCACTGGCCGGGTGGATTGCGATGGAGTCGGTCGATGACCGTAAACTCATCATTCGTCGCTTAGCTGTATTCGGCGTGCCCTTTGCGGTTGGCGTGTCGCTTTGGATGTCATACAACTACGCCCGTTTCGGCCATCCGTTTGATACTGGATTGTTACGTGACCCGAACGTTCGATTTGATACACCGATCCTTGTCGGTCTGTACGGATTATTAGCGAGTCCTGGTCGGGCTTGGTTTCTCTACTGCCCCATTGCTGCATATGGAGTTGCTGCACTATGGCTACTAGCACGTCGAGATCGATCAACAGCGATACTATTCGGGTCGCAGGTCTGTTTATTGCTGGCAGTAATCTGTCGTATGCATCAATGGGATGGTGGTGAAAGCTACGGGCCACGGTATTTGATTCCCGTTTTGCCATTTGTGACGATTCCGTTGGCGTCTAGTTTTTCACTGAAAAGGTTTTCTCGCTTTCGACAACTGTTGCCCGTTATTCTTATGCTCAGCGTGTTCGTGCAGCTTCCTGGTGTGTTGGTTGACTATTCAAAAACACAAAATGTATTTGCTAGACAGACCGAGAACTATTCGATTGAGATGAGTCGGTATAGCTGGTCGGGCGCACCGCTTAAACTCAACGCGGAAGCAGCGCTCATAGCTATTCCAAGAAATTTGGCGTATGTGACCGGTAGAACTGCCATTCCTCCGGTTTCTCGAACCGGGGAAGAAGCGCAGCGTGATTTTTCTCAGCAATTTTCGTTTAGTCTCGATTTCTGGTGGCTCTATCTGTTCTATCTTGGTGTTGTGCCGGCTGGTTTTTCTGTGATGTGTGGAGTTGCACCACTGATCATCGCGAGTGTGCTTTTACGTTCATTATTGAAGAGGGGCTATTTGTCTGAGAGGACGACCGTATGACGGGTAGGTTTGATTCACTGCTTACTTTTCCAACGTTGTCGTCGAAGAAAACTGGTCGCTTGGTGTTTCTTTTTACTTTATGTGTGTACGTGTTGACGGCCGGTGGCAGCATGGCTACAGACATCATGACGTACGAAGTAACCAAGAGCATGGTCGAGCGTCAGTCGGTTGAGATGTCATACAACCTATTTGGTATGGAGGCACACCGTGGCATCGATGGTCGTTACTATGCCCCGTATGGCATCGGGCATGCGCTTTACAGTGCTCCCTTTTATCTTGTGGGCCGAACCGTTGAGAATGTCGTGGGTAGCCAAGTGGGTCGGTCGGAGTCGTTGCGAAAAGCGGCTGTAGCGACGGGCAGTACCGTGGTGGCTGCCGCATCTGTGTGGCTTGTGTTCTCGTTTGCGTGGGCCATCCTAGGCAGGTTGGCACCAGCGGTGCTGACGGCCTTAGCGTTCGGTTTTTCGACGATGCTCTGGCCTTATTCCAAGTTTGGATTCAATGCTCCGCTAGCGACGTTCTGCGTATTGGGCGGGGTTTATGGTGTCTGGATTGGTGTGCGTGCACGACGGATGCTGATGTTAATCTCTGGTGGTTTTGGTCTGGGGTGCGCGCTCTTAGTGCGTCATGAACTGGCGCTTGTGACGGTGCCCGTTGGTTGCTGGTTACTTCTTGAACACGGTCGGGACTGGAAGCGTGCGTTGAAAGACATCCTGACTGTAGCTATACCGGTTGCGATGGCGTTGTTGGTTACGGCGTATTACAACCTGACTCGTTTCGGCAATCCATTGGATACAGGGTATCTACGGGATGCGACTGCTGGGTTTGGTTCAATCTGGGGGGGAGTCTGGGGGTTACTGGTTAGTCCTGGTGGTTCTGTCTTTCTCTATTCCCCGTTACTCATTCTTGGTGTGTGGTCACTTGCGGACCTTGCTCGCAGAGATCGTCGTACGGCCTTTTTGTTTGGTGGAGTCGTCCTGACGTTATTCTGTTTTTACGCGACGCTCGCACATTGGGATGCAGATCGATCTTATGGTCCTCGATACTTACTGCCGGGCTTGGCGTTTTTGTGTGTCCCGTTGGTATCGTGGTTTGCGCTTAAGCCGTGTGAATGGCGGAGACGGATGTTGGTCGCAGGACTGGTTGTCAGTACGTTCATCCAGATTCCTGGAATACTTGTTGATTTCTCGAAAGTCGGACACACAGAGGAAATTGGATATCGTCCATTTGAACTGCGGCGGTGGGAGTGGCAATCGTCCGCCCTGGCCTTAAACACGGTGGCCGCGCTTGATGCTGTGCCACGTAATGTACGTCATCTTGTTGGAAGTGAGGCGCGACCAGAAGTTCAAGCAGGAGAGGGCGAAGCTAGAGATTTTTCGTCGCAGTTTGCCTATAGTCTTGACTTTTGGTGGATGTATTTGTTTTACCTTGGCCTTGTTCCAGCGCCGCTTGTTATTGTTTTTGCTGGAATTCCGTTGGGTTTGGCGGTGCTCTGCTTGCGTCGTCTTCGACATGAACTGGTAATGGCCGAATAGCGTCGGCTTCAGTATCTGCTAGGGGTCTTCTAGCGCAGAGCGCTGAAGAGATATCGAAGTTTAGTAAGTGAAGAAATACTGAGAGGAAAACATATGCAGTGCATGACGATGCGAGTCTTGCTGTTTACTATCGTTGGTTTCTTTGGCGGGCTTGATCTCTCGGAAGCGCAGTGTGAACCAGATGGAAATGTTCAATTTGCCTGTGGTCCGATTAGTCCAGAGGACTTGATTGCCGTTCCGGAATCCCCGTGGGTCATTGTTTCAAGCATGGAAGACGATGGGTATTTATCGGCGGTAGACAGTCGAGATTACGGTTCAGTTGTCGTGTTTCCGACAACTACGTCTCAACCACGGCATGACCGGCAGCGGTACGCATCCTGTCCGGGCATGACCATCGATGGTTTTCGACCACATGGCATTAGCTTGCTCTCTGGTTCTGATGGGGTGCACGAACTCTACGTTGTCCGTCATGGCCAACGGGAAGCGATTGAGGTCTTTCAACTTGATGTGCGAGGGGCATCTCCCACCACGACGTGGGTTGGTTGTGTGGTGGCGCCTGACGGGCTCGGTTTGAATGCCGTTGTACCGCTTCCGGGCGGAGGATTCGCTGCGACAAGCCCGAGAACTAACGATGTGTGGGAGTGGCAGGCTGGTTCGGGCTGGGCATTGGTTCCTGGGAGTACGGGTATTGGACCGAATGGTCTTGAAGTGTCGCCGGATGGCCGTTGGTTTTATGTGGCTGGCTATAGGGGGCAGTTAGTGACTCGCTTATCACGCGGTGTGACCCCGGTTGTAACGGAAACGATCCCCGTTGGTTTTAATGTCGACAATGTTCATTGGGCATTGGATGGCACGTTATTAGCCGCTGGTCATACAACTCC
>CAZWKO010000007.1:0-10266 GCA_964634925.1 uncultured Vicinamibacteraceae bacterium | reverse complement strand
CGAAGGCGTATGTGACGGTATTACGTCACGGGTGGCTCGGGTCGATGTGGAGGCCATGACTTCAGAAGAGATCTTTACATATCCGACAAATGACAATTTGATTTTGGGGACTGGAGCCATTCAGGTTGGCGATGAAATTTGGATTGGCGGGATAGCGGGTGGCGTTCGGATTGCTAGAATTAGCGTCCCGTAGGATTCCTGATCGATCTTTTCTACCGTTGAATGACTGAGTTGCTCGTTGTTTTACTCGGTTCTGGCGATGAGCCACTTGTTGCATGCAATGAGACCGCGGCCATTGCTAGGTGAGCGAGGATGATATGGCGTGGGTATGAAACGTCTACCTGATAGAAGAGATGAGGCGCGAGAAAGACACCTGGTAACAGGGCCACGATAGCAAGCGACGAAACCTTGGGAGGCACCACTCGTAAATAAAATAGCCTTGCCAAGGATGCCTGCTCCCAGCAGTGCGACTATTAATACAGTCTGAGGTTTTAGATGCCGAGTGAATAGTTCATACCATCGTTCTCTAATGGGTTGCCATGTGATGATAGGGAGCAGGGCAAGAAAATAGAAATACTCTGAAATGGTGGCAAAAGGGAGGCCAGAGAAATAGAGATGGTCAACAGACGGAATGGCAAAGTATGCCGCCGTTAGCAACAAGATTATGATTGGCACGTCACTGTTCAGTATTGGGTCACTGTCTTGCGCTGGATGTTTAATTAATAGCTAGAATTTCTCTTCGTAATGATGCCGTCTATTTCGATCTTGGTTTTCTGTCGCGTCGTAAACCCTGTATCGCTTGAGAACTTATGACACAAATATCGGAATCATATGCGCATGAATGATCCAACTGGAGACCGACAGTCGAAAACGGTTCATCAGATTGTTCATGTTGGAAGTTTATTACGCCCGACGCATTGGCTGAAAAACGTATTCGTCGTGATTCCAGTGCCCTTTGCATTGGGGGGTGGCGGTGTTTTGGAGTTCTCTGTCTTTGGTGTGGGATTGTTGGCGATGTGCGTTGCCAATTCGTCAGTCTATGTGTTCAACGATTGGTTTGATATCGAGCGAGATCGAGAACATCCAATAAAACGGTTTCGGCCATTGGCGTCAAGGCAGGTATCCGAGCCTACGGCTCTTATCCTCAGTGCCAGCCTAGCCGTCGTGGCCATGGTCTTAGCTGTAGCGACCGAACGTGGGATGGTGGTGACTTTAATCGGTTCGTACCTAGGACTTCAGCTGTTCTATTGCGTTCGTGGTAAGGAGTTGCCACTTGTCGATGTGTTTTTGCTGACCTCAGGATTCGTTATTCGCGTATTACTCGGATGCGCGCTAGTGTCTGCACCTCCGTCTAACTGGTTACTACTGTGTTCTTCTGCGTTGGCATTATTTTTAGCGTTAGCCAAGCGTCGAGCTGACGTCGTAGGTGGCTTAAGTGCACGGCATAGACCGAGCCTTACTGGTTATAGTCGGAACTTTTTGGACCAGGCACTGTCGGTCTCTGCCGGAATGACAGTGATCGCGTATGCGTTGTATTGCATGGATGGGCAAGGACTTGTTGATGGTCGAGAGTTTTGGTCTGTGCCGTTTGTCGTATTTGGTGTCATGGAGTATCTCCGGCTTGTCTACAAGACGGACTCTGGAGATTCTCCAGTGGATGTGTTGCTCTCTTCTCCGTCGTTGATTGTCTGTGGTGCTGGCTGGTTACTAGCAGCTACGTTGAGCGTGTCTTTGCCAGCCATCTTTTAGTTGCAGCGGGTCGAGAGGATGCCAAAACAATTAATTTCAGGCTGGGGTCGTGTTCGGGTCGTTGGGCAAGAAATTCATTCCGACGATCTTTCTGGATTGCCCCGCGATGTCACATTGTGTCGGGGCCTTGGTCGTTCCTATGGTGATTCGTCTTTGCCAGCATCGCCGACGACTCGGGTCGCATGTACGACATTAGCGGACCGACTACGGCATTTTGAATCGAGCAATGGTCGTTTGAAAGTGGAGGCCGGTGTCAGTCTTCGGACGCTGGCTAGGCTGTTTTTGCCGAGAGGCTGGTTTGTACCGGTCACACCTGGAACCAGCGACGTAACAGTTGGTGGCATGGTTGCTGCCGATGTGCATGGTAAAAACCATCACATTGATGGATGTTTTGGTTCCTACGTAGATGAATTGTTGATGCGTGTGGCTGATGGTCGAACGATTGTTTGCAGTCGAGAAAAAGCGTCAGATCTATTTTGGGCGACGATTGGCGGCATGGGCTTAACGGGGCACATTCTTGAGGTCACTTTTCGCATGCGTCGAATACCGTCTCCATGGATTGCAGCAGAGAGCGTGCGATTAGATGATATCGATGCATTACTTACAGAATTACAAGATTCCAGCAGGGCTTGGCCCTTTACGGTGGCGTGGGTGGATGGTTTATCTGGAGGGTCAAATCTTGGGCGTGGGATTGTGTACAAGGGACGTTGGTCTGAACGGATAGCTGATGGTTCCTCATCACCGGAACCTCGACGAGCACCTGGTGTGCCTTGTGATTTTCCAGATTGGGTCCTCAATCGCTGGTCAGTCGGCCGCTTTAACGATGGCATCTATTACAAACACGGTTCTAAGTTACGGGCCTACACGCAGTCACCGTACGAGTTTTTTTATCCACTTGACAGTGTTGGAAACTGGAACCGGGTGTACGGCCGACGAGGTTTTATCCAATACCAGTGTGTGATTCCAGAGAGACACGGACATGAAGGCATGCGTCAGCTGTTACAGCATCTTTCTGAGAGGCATGCGAATGCATTCTTGTGTGTAATCAAAAATTGTGGCGCTGAAGGCCACGGGCTACTCTCTTTTCCTCTGGCAGGCATGTCGGCAGCGATTGATCTACCGATTGATCACCATACTCAGGATCTTGTGGATTATCTTAATGAGTGGGTCATTGGTCTTGGTGGGCGAATTTATTTGGCGAAAGATGCGTTTACCCGTGCCGAACATTTTAAAGCGATGGAGCCGCGATTGGCGCACTGGGAAGAGGTGCGTTGTCGGTGGGATCCGGCGCTGAGTATTCGAAGTGCGCAATCGGTCCGTATCTTTGGAGACCCAGAATGAACTGTATAGTTTTCGGCGCGACTAAGGGGATGGGACGAGCGTTGAGTCGGGCTTTAGTGGAGCGAGGAGACACAGTGTGTTTGCTCGGTCGTAATCATGAAGAACTCCAAAAAACGGCGAGAGATTTGCAGGTGAGAGGAGAACTGGAGCAAAAGCCGGAGACGGTTTTGTGTGATCTCGAGGAACCGGAGACTTTTCCGAAGGCGTTTGATACTGCTGTTGCTGCGTTAGGTAGTGTGGATTTGGTGGTTGTGACTGCGGGAGTATTTGCAACGCAAGAGGTGTTGGACAACGAGGCGCAGTCGGCGCAGTACTTAATGCAGATCGATTTCGTTAATACTATTCAATTTTGTGAGCTGGCAAAACAGCGGCTACTTAGTACTGGAGGAGGGACGCTCTGCGTGTTTTCTTCGGTTGCCGGCGATAGAGGGCGAGCACCGGCGCGAATCTATGGCGCGTCGAAGGCAGGACTTTCGACCTATCTTGAGGCTCTTGATCACCGTTATCACCAAAGAGGATTACGGGTGCTTTGTGTAAAGCCTGGCTTTATTCGAACAAACATGACTGCTGGTTTAAAACCTCCCCCATTCTCGGGAGATGCTGAAGGCGTGGCGAAGCGAGTTATAGCCGCGATTGATCGTAGTAAGCCTGTTGTTTATGCTCCTGCGATCTGGGGATGGGTTATGTTGGTGATAAGGTTTTTGCCAAGGTTCATAATGCGTCGATCCAATTTTTAGTTCAGTCAGCGTCGTATTACTTGTTGTTAGGGGTTTAGGAGCCTTTATGAGTTTTCGTATTGTGTGGTTTAACGTTGCTCTTTTGATTGGTGCTGTTATGGCTACTGGTTGCGGTGATTCCCCGACTAGCCCATCATCATCGTCTTCGTCTTCCGTGGCATTTAGTAGCGTGGATTTGAAAGTTGGAAACGGTGACACGATTGCTAGCGGAGACAGAATCAAAGTCTGGTTTACCGGTTGGATCTATGTAAAATCTGCCCCTGGGAATAAGGGAGAATCGTTCGATTCCAATAGAGACCGCGAGCTCTTTCGATACATCGTCGGTAACGGCACTGTAATTGAAGGCTGGGACCAGGGTGTGCCAGGAATGAAGGTTGGTGGTATTCGGCGTCTGATTATCCCACCGGATCTCGCTTATGGTTCGGATGGTCAGGGCCCCATTCCGCCCGGTGCCAGTTTGATATTTGAGATTGAAGTGGTTGAAGTGGAACACCCGCCATTCTATTAGTAATCAGAAACAGGCTAATTCGGCTTCGTAGTGGGGAACAGATGACAGAACGGTCGGTAGGGTTTATTGGGCTTGGCCATATGGGTTTTGGTATGGCGAAGAATTTGGTGCAGGCCGGGGTGCACCTTGTGGTGTGGGATCTTGATAAGCATCCGGAACAGCTCCTGATGAAAGAAGGAGCGACGGTAGCGAATGATGCTGCCGACGTGGCCCGCGCGGTAGATATTCTGTTCTTATGTGTGCCGACGGAGAAGGAATCAGAAATTGTTTTGTTCGGTGATAGTGGTGTGGTCGCTGCCGGTCGTAGTCTCGCAGTTGTTGATACGACGACTATGAATCGTGGCGCAGCGGTCAGATTGGCGACACGTGCGAAAGCAGCAGGGTTGTCATACAGCGATTGTCCAGTGTCTGGCTTACCGCTTCGTGCGGAGAGCGGTACGCTCACGATGATGTTTGGTGGGCAGGGCGAGCGATTTACTGAAGCCAAGCCGTATCTCGATGTTATGGGAGAGTTTGTTGTGCATTGTGGTGACGTTGGGCAGGGGCAACTTATGAAGGCTGTCAACAACATCATTTATGACATCAATATTGCTGCGCTTGCTGAGGTTATGCCTCTGGCCGTTAAGGCAGGGCTTGAACCACAGACGCTGGCAAATGTCTTAACGACTGGCAGTGCGCGAAGTTTCGCCGGCGAATACTTTGTGCCGAAGATCCTGAAAGGTCAATTTGAAGGGGATTTTTCGCTGCGGGCCGCGTACAAAGATATTGTCAATGTTCAGGAAGCTGCAGCTGAGTGTGAGGCTCAATTGCCGGTGGTGTCGGCGATGGTTTCGAAGTACCAATCAGCGATCGATATGGGGTATGGAGATGAGCCTAAAAGTTCCATGATCAAAGTTCATGAGAAACAACTTGATCAAAAGGTTCGTCTTACTCTTCCCTAAAACATACAACGGTATTGCCGCGTCCGCGGTTGTTTTCAAAGAGTTCAAAAGCCTTGATGTAGTCGTGTATTGAAAATAATCGGTCGACCCGCGGTGATATTGATCCACTTTCGAGAAACCCGATAATTTCAGCGACGTTGTTCTGGTGAGCTGAAGGGTATTTTGTTGCCCAACCAGCCCAAATACTTCCAATAACGGTCGCTTGTTTAATGAGAAGAATTCCCGGTCGAATGGGTTTTTGGCCGGCTGTAAAACCAACGAGGCAAATGACGCCTAGCGGTTTAATGACTGAAACGAGTGCCGCCTCAAATAGGTCGCCTTGCACCATATCGAGAACACAATCGACTCCCTCTGGATGGCCTAAGTCTGCCGAAGCTTGTTTGACATCAGTTTTAAACTTTCGGTAACTATCCCGGTCATGGCCATAACAAAAGACACGGTCAGCACCAGCCTCGCTTGGCAATGATTTCTTTTCTGGAACACTCACGCCAGCGATGACCTGTGCGCCCATGGCTTTTGCCAGTTCAATCGCAGCCATCCCTACACCACCTGATGCGCCGTCGACGAGAACAAGGTCGCCAGCTGCAACGTTCCCTAATGTCTTAAGTGAGTGATAGGCAGGAAAGAAGTTTCGGCCAAGATTTGCGCATTTCGCTAGTGGAATACCCTGTGGCGCTTTCCAGACGTTTGTGGCGGTCACACTGATTACCGATGCGAGGCCACCGATCGCCATTTGTGCAATGACTCGGTCTCCAACGGTCACGTGGTCGACACCAGAACCGACCGACTTCACAACACCAGTAACGTCCATTCCAGGGACGTACGGCAGATCTGGCTTCATTTGGTACAGTCCTTGGGCCTGTAGGGTGTCCGGGTACTGAACGCCAGCGTAGTAGGTATTGATAAGAACCTGGCCGTCAGTGCATGGCGGTGCTGGGATTTGGTCTAGGCTCAGAACGTCCTTTAATGGGTCTGGTGTGGGCACAGGTTTTCCCTTTTCATTGAGCCCGGCGTAACGGTGGCAGCGGACGGCTTGTATTAACTCGTTCATGACGCTCCAAAAGAAATAAGGTGCTGAGATTATAGTGATGTATGCAATATGACTCGTTCAGTTCTAACTCTTTACGTTCTATAGGGTTACGTCATATTTGTTCTTGACTTGCTTTCGCGTTACGACTAGTCTCATGGTGCCGGATGGTACGTGTTTTGATATGCATGTGACAAGAATGTAGCGATGCCCAGAATGCAAATAAGAAACACTGCACTTTCCCTTGTTATAACGGCCTGTATCGGTGGACCCGTCGCTGCGCAAGAGGCGTCTACTTCTCATCGACAATTACTTGATCGGTATTGTGTTACTTGCCATAACGAGCGGCTTGAAACCGCTGGTTTGAGCTTGGAACATCTTGACGTTGGAAATCCACGTGAGCACGCAGAGGTATGGGAGAAAGTCGTGCGGAAGTTGCGAACAGGCACGATGCCCCCGCCCAATCGAACTGCTCCGCCTGTCGAAGACAGCTTTGCGTTGCGAACATGGTTAGAAACTAATTTAGATGCAATCGCGGAGACTCAGCCATTTGCTGGCCGAACAGAATCGCTTCGTCGTCTGAATCGTACCGAGTACCAGAATGCTGTTCGTGATCTGTTGGCATTGGACATCGATGGTGCAGCTCTGTTACCTCCCGACGAAGCGGGGCATGGCTTCGATAATGTCAATGTTGGGGATCTTGCTCCGGCGCTGCTAGACCGGTACATATCTGCGGCTCAGCGAGTTAGTCGGTTGGCCGTTGGCACGACATTGACCTCAGCGCAGAGTGATGTCGTTCGTGTGCCGGCCGATGTGACGCAGGAAGACCACATGGAAGGGCTTCCTATTGGAACGCGTGGCGGTGTCGTGATGCCTTATACGTTTGCTCAAGACGGCGAATACGACATTCAAATTCGTTTGGCGCGGAATCGCGAAGGCCGCGTTGGAGGGTTAAGGCAACCCGAGGATCACACGCTGGAGTTGCTCATTGATCGAGAACGTGTAGAGTTGTTCACGATTGAAAAACCGCCTGAGGACGATGACCATGCGCTGGTCGATGCACATCTGAAGACGCGGATTGACGTGACGGCTGGACCCCATGATGTCGGTGTGACGTTCTTCAAGCGGACTGCTTCGCTGCTCGAAACAGAACGCCAGCCGTTGCAGTCACACTTTAATGAGACCCGACATCCACGTCAGACGCCGGCCGTGTATGAGATATCAATTTCCGGGCCGTATAACGCGAAGGGTGCTTCGGATACACCGAGTCGACGTCGTTTGTTTGTCTGCAACCCGACTGAGGAAAATCAGTCGCTGGAAGACAAATGTGCAGAGCAGATTCTTATGACCGTGATGCGCCGGGCGTATCGTCGGCCGGTGTCCGAGGATGATCTGAATCGTCCGATGGGCTTTTTCAGAGAGGGACGGTCAGAGCGGGATTTTGACGCCGGTATTGGGAAGGCGCTAAGTGCCGTACTCATGAGTCCGAGTTTCTTGTTTCGGGTGGAATCCGACCCCGACAATATCGTGGATGGAGGGACGTATCGGATTAGTGACCTTGAACTGGCATCGCGATTGTCGTTTTTCCTGTGGAGCAGCATTCCAGACGACGAACTACTTGATGCGGCAATTCGTGGAGTGCTGAGTGATTCGGATGAATTGGAGCGACAGACCCGACGAATGCTTGCCGATTCACGATCTTTTAACCTGGCCAGCAACTTTGCGGCGCAGTGGCTCCGTCTGCGCAACCTTGGAGCTGTGACCCCGAACGCCAGACTGTATCCGGATTTTGACGATAACCTGCGGCAGGCGTTTCGTTCAGAAACAGAGATGTTTTTCGATAGCGTGCTTCGAGAAGACAGGAGTGTGGTCGATTTGTTGAGTGCGGACTACACGTTTTTGAATGAGCGACTTGCGAAGC
Source organism: uncultured Vicinamibacteraceae bacterium (assembly GCA_964634925.1). Lineage (GTDB taxonomy): Bacteria > Acidobacteriota > Vicinamibacteria > Vicinamibacterales > UBA8438 > DTWD01. The sequence continues at coordinate 2,042 of CAZWKO010000007.1, read as the reverse complement.
ATTATGGAATTCCAAATATTTACGGGAGCCGTTTTCGTCGCGTCTCTCTTGGTGCTGGAAGTAAACGAGGCGGATTACTTCGCCACGGCAGCATTTTGTCAGTAACGTCGTATGCGACGAGGACCTCACCTGTCATTCGTGGCGTCTGGGTTCTCGATAACATTTTTGGTGCACCACCACCACCGCCTTTGCCGAATGTTCCATCTCTTGAAGAAAATGCGGTCGTTGCAAATTTGCCGATGCGAGAACGCTTAGCGGCGCACCGCACGAATGCGGTATGCGCAAGTTGTCATCGCACGATCGACCCCGTTGGTTTTGCGCTCGAAAATTTTGATGCGATTGGGCGTTGGCGTGAGCATGAAGGGGATAACGGTGTGATGGATGCCTCTGGTGGGCTCCCTGGTGTCGGGAATTTTGTGGGGGTGTCAGGCTTAGAGGACGGTCTGCTGAGTCGGCCGGATCTTTTTGCCGGGACATTGACTGAGAAATTGTTGACCTTTGCGCTTGGTCGTGGTGTTGAGTTTTATGATGCGCCGGCTATCCGCAAAATTGTTCGCGATGTGGAATCTGAGGGATATCGGTTTTCGTCAGTTATTTTGGGAATTGTAAACAGCGTTCCGTTTCAGATGAGGAATACAACATGATCATCACAAAGAAGGCGTTACCAAGGCGTACGTTCTTGCGTGGCTTGCAGGCAACTCTGGCATTGCCTTTGCTGGACGCCATGATTCCGGCGGCGACGGCACTCGCAAAGACCGCGGCCAAGCCAGTGCCGCGTCTGGGGTATGTCTTTATCCCCATGGGATGCCACCACGAAAAATGGATTCCTGAAGGCCAGGGAATATTGGGGCAGTTGTCTCCGAGCCTGAGCCCGTTAGAGCCGGTTCGCGACCAATTGACGGTCGTGACAAATCTTGAGTTGGAAATGTCCTATCCGGGGACGCACGATACGTCGAATTCAGGTTTTCTGAGTGCGGCGTTTGCCAAGCATACTGAGAGTTCTGACTATCACCTGGGAACGACTGCGGACCAACTCGCGGCAAAACAAATTGGCCAAGACACCCAGTTGCCGTCATTGGAATTATGCATGGACTTGGACCCACTTGCGGGTGTGTGCAACAACGGCTACGCGTGTGTCTATCAGAACAGCTTGTCGTGGTCATCGCCAACGACACCGCTGCCGTCAGAGGCGCATCCGAGGATGGTCTTCGAGCGGCTGTTTGGAGAGGGCGGGACACCTGAAGAACGGCGCGCAGCGCTGCAGAATAGAGCAAGTTTGCTGGATTCGTTTAACGCGGATGTCCAACAACTGAAGGCGAAGCTGACGGCCGGAGACCGAATCAGGGTCGACCAGTATCTCGATAGCATTCGAGAAGTGGAACGCCAGATTCAACGAGCCGAGCACGGTGCGATGACGAATCCTGAGCCTGACATGGATCGACCGACAGGCGTACCAGTGACATTCGCAGAGCATGCGCGGTTAATGTTTGACCTGCAGGCCCTTGCGCTGCAGGGGGATCTTACGAGAGTAATTACGTTTCAGCTGACTCGTGAATTGAATAACCGGACGTATCCGGAAATCGGAGTCCCGGACCCGCATCACCCGACGAGTCACCATGGAAACGATCCTGAAAAGTTAGAGAAGATTGCGAAAATCAACACCTATCATGTTTCGTTTTTCTCTGAATTTCTTCAAAAGCTGGCAGCCACCCCTGACGGTGATGGGTCGCTCCTTGACCACACCGTCTACCTTTACGGAAGTGGTATTGGTAATCCAAGCATTCATGATCATGAGAACCTCCCGATTCTTGTGGCCGGGGGAGCAGGCTGTGGCATGAAGGGCGGGCAACATATTCGATACGCGGAGCAGACACCGTTGGCGAATTTGCATTTGACTCTTCTCGATCGTGTCGGTGTGCATCTTGGTTCGTTTGGTGACAGCAATGCGAAAGTTGAGAATTTATTTGATGAAGTTAGCGTCTAACCAAGGGGTAGGAGAGATGGACATGCTACGGACTGTAGGAGTTTGCGTTCAGGTGGTC